>JAJYPQ010000223.1 GCA_021795255.1 Pseudomonadota bacterium | reverse complement strand
GGTGAGCCCGTACGGGGAACGGTAGCAGTGGCTAAGACCTTCACTCCACAGCATGAGGACGTTGATCCCGCTATAGGGCTTGTTGGTGGTGAGGTTTAAGGGAAGGCTGGGCTGACTGTCCCAAAGCCTGCGGCCCGTGGCGCGGGCTTGCTCCATGGCGGCTAGAATCTGGTCGGTGATGGCCTGGTGAACGTCGAAGGTCTGACCCCCTGCGGATTGTTGAGGCTTGAACCCCTCGGGGTTGACTTGGCTTCTGGCATCCGTGTTGCGCTCGTTCGTATTCATGTGAGTCTCCTGTTTGTGGTCCTGCGTCTTGCGTCGGCTCTCGCCCCTCACGAATAGCCGGGGGAGTGAGCGGCCTTGGGCGACCGGCAAGGGACATGACAGCGGCTTTATCGCTGGCGCGGCCCTTGTGAGGGAGACGTGAACGGACACGGCCTGGGGGCGAGAACGAGGCTTGCAGGACTACGGAGGCGAATGGAGAACGAGCGCGGATGCCGGAGTTAAAAACTTAAAATGGGGATACTTCCCCTACCGCTAAACCACGTCTGAACTAAGCGCCCCTTTCAATAAGCGCAGGATGCCGGAACGGCATTC
Source organism: Pseudomonadota bacterium (assembly GCA_021795255.1). The sequence goes on along the minus strand of JAJYPQ010000223.1, from coordinate 6,115 downwards.
GGTCGAGGTGAGAGAGTAAAAGACACCGTTACTCGCCCCAAAGGGGGCTCTTTTTATCGGTCGGGAGGCCTTTTGGGGCCGGAAAGCCGATTTTTGGGCGGACTACCCCTGGAGGGTCGCACCAGTCGTCGGCGAACGAGGCGCAGGTTGGCGAGCGCGCCGGCCCTTCCTGAACAATGCCAGTGTTTGCAGGGGTTCGGCGTCAACGATCATGACAGCGTCCGCCTGGTCTCCGATCTGCTCGACCAGGAAGCCGTTGTATTCCAGACCAAGAGCCGCTGTTCCTCGCCACCACCTCCAGCCGATCGTCGCCGCCAGGCGGCACTACTACGCCGATCGTGAGTTCAGGAGAATGTTTGAACGAGCGTAGGCAGATCACTGACGTAGATTGCGTCAAATAAGGCTTCGATCCTATTTCGCGGCTAGTCCAATTCGTTTTCTCGCGCCGGTCGCGTAGCTTTCCCCCCACTTGGCCATCGCCTGAATAATGGGGGCCAGGGAATCGCCAAAAGGCGTCAAGGAATATTCCACCTTGGGTGGTACCTGCGGATAGACCCTTCTCTGCACGACCCCGTCCGCCTCCAGTTCGCGTAATTGTGATGTCAACATTTGCGCCGTCACGTTCGGAAGGAGTCGGCGGAGTTCGCCAAAGCGGATCACACGGTCCTTAATCAAATGATACAGCAGCACGGATTTCCATTTCCCGCCGATAACACCGATCGTCACCTCAACGGAGCACCCATAGACTCGGCTCTTGGCCATATGATCTCCTTAGTATGTTTTTCCATAGTACATCATAAAAACCATATTACTAGTCAAATAAAGATCGGCGGATTACATTAGGGCTCATTCAGAGACCCATCAGGAGAGTGCGATGCCAAAACCCCTAATCACCATCGTCGGCGCATTGAGTAAACAAGGTCGTAGCACCGCGCATGCGCTGCTGGAAAGCGGGCGCTATCGGGTCCGCGCCCTAACCCGGCGCGTCGACTCGGTTGAGGCGCAACGGCTAGCGAGCGGGGGCGCGGAGCTGGTCAATGTGCCATTGGCGTTGGGGTATAAGCAGGCGATGGTAGAGGCCTTCACGGGCTCTCACGGCGTGTTCTTGATGACGCCGCCGATGGCGCCACCCGCGACGCATGAAGCCGAGCTCGGCATGACATTAGCGGATGCCGCCGTGGAAGCCGGCGTCGAACACCTGGTGTTCAGCAGCTTGGAAAACGTGAATGACATCACAAAGGGCCAGAAGTTTGCGCCCCATTTCACCGACAAAGCCACGATTGAAGCCTATATTCGCACGCTTCCGGTGCGTAGCTCATTCATCTATCTGGCCTTCTTTTATACAAATCTTTTGGAGTACTACACCCCGCGCAGGGATGGCGACACCCTGGTGTTCCCGATCTATTTGCCTCGGGATGTGCCCGCTCCCTTTGTTGATCCGCTGAGTGCCACGGGTCCTGCGGTCCGAGAGATATTCTCCTATCCCGAGGACTATGCGGGCCAATCCCTGCCGGTCATTGGGGACATTCTCTCACCCGACGAGATCGTCTCGACGTTTACACGGGTCACGGGTAAGAAAGCGGCCTACAGCCCCGCCTATACGCGCGCGGGCTTGCTGCACCATTTTCCCGATTTTGCCGCCAACGAACTCTTGGTGCGTGAGCTCTTGGGAATGGCGGAATATGCGACGGAGTATGGCTATTATCGAAAGGAGCGTAATCTTGCGTGGAGCCGGAAGATAAACCCAAACAGTCTCACCTGGGAACAGTTTCTCCGCGTGACCGGATGGCAGGGAAAGGCCCAGTCTTTCGGCGTTTGAATTGCGAGGCGTTAAACGGATATCGGTGCCCGCCGTATCAACGCCCCAAGACTGCGGCCCAGTCGTCGGCCGCGAGGTCGCTGTTTTGGGCCTATGCCGCATGCTCACGAGGGCGAGCGTGACCCAGCGTGGGGCCGGCAAAAAGCGTGCTGCCACGCGTGCTGCCACGCTTGGCGCCATCCGACCTTTCGGGTAGGATTACGGATACCATCACAATGAAGTTTTGAGTAAAGGAACAGGACTCCATAAAGGGGCCACTATATTACGATGACGTACGACGAACATGATCTCATCATTAGCGTAACGAAAATAATCCCTCCCCTTTCAGACGGTGCCGGGTACGCTGCGAAAGTTTTACATCTGTACGTCACGGATACATCCGGTCGGCATAGGCTCGATGAGAGTTTCCCCGAAACCTGGGGGAAGACTGATAGTGAGGCCCGGCAAAATATGCAACTCTACGTCGATAAATGGATCGCCTCACATAACTCGCACATCGGTCAACCGGCGACAGCGTTGCCTCGCCAATGATTTTTTGCTTGTAGTCAGGACCCAAACCGCCACGAGAAGGTCACCCGTTGGTCTAAGCGGCGATTTTCGCCGAGATCAGCCACGACGCGTCAAGCTCCGCCGCGATCCTTTCGGCCAGCCGGGAGTCTCCCCACGCTACCACGGCGCTCGGAAAGGGCGCGCTGTTTTGGCTGTTACCAAATTTGAGGCGCCCTCGAAGCATAATGATATCGGCCGTGTCTGCCCGATTGGTGCCACCATTTCGTATCCGTACGCGAGGGCACGAGACCGATAACCACGGCCCGCTCCCCTTCTTCCTTACACGTGGCGACCCAGGCGGGCAACGCACGGCTGTAAGGCGGGCTCACAAACACTAGGCCTTGCCATGCGCGTGCTAGTCCGTTATCGGCCTCAGTCCATCGCTGAAACGCGGGTACCGGACCGTTTGCCGACGGCGAACGCGGGTTCGAGGTCGAATTCGTCGCGGCCGGCAGCGGCCAGGGTGGCAGCCAGCAGGGACGGAGGCATCTGCCAGGTCTGATCGCAGTTCGAAAAGCGGGCTGCATACCCTTTGCGCTTACCGATGCGCGGCGCGACCTTAAGGGCTTCGGCCAGCTGCAAGTAACTTGCCACCGTCCCCCGCCTACGCGCCAAAGCCATGATGGTATCGCGCGCGAGCCCTGCGCGGACCGCCAGCGTCCGCCGACTCACCAATGTCTCAGGGGCTGGTCGTAGCTCATAGCCCGCCCGCGGGAGCGCTGCTACCAGGATAGCAATACGTCCCACACCTTGTTGTAACCGGGTCACGGTTTTTGCCGGGAGATCGAGAGGCAGTCACTGGCCTAAGAAATAGTTCGTTGTTCGGACACTTTCTAGGCCAGTCTACTTCATGGCATGGGGCTCGTGGGCTAAGTGCGCCGCCGCACGACCCAGCGGTCCAGCATGACGGCCGCGATGCCGCCAATAAGCACGGCGACGGCCACGGTGGCAACTGCGGCTGGGCTGGCGTTAATGTAGTTATAGGAGTCGCGCCACAACGCCGTCCAGTGGACCGTGTCATGGATATGATGGTTCATGATGGCCTCGGCCCTCTCCCGGATCGCCGTCCCGGCCGCCCCGCTCATGACACGGATGACGGTCCACGGGCGCGGGGACCAGGAGCGAACGAGGTACAGAATCCCTAGAGCGAAGACGGGCGAGAGTATCACAAGCCGCACTGCCTGGGTCTCCGGGGGAATTGAGCGATCACGTTCCATGGTTATCCTCCTTCTTGGGGTACTTCGATGGGCTGCCATCCATTTCTAGAGTGGCCGTGCAGTCGGGATATCGGCGGCACCCCAGGAACTTCGCAGTTTTTCCTGGCCGGATGCGCACCGCGCCATGCGCCTCATCCTGAGGACACAGGGGCGGCAATGCGCCGTCCGGCCGAATACCGAGCGAGCCCCTGCATTGGGGGTACGCCGTGCACGACCAGTCATCGCTGGAGCGTTCCCCTTTAGCCAGGGGCATCGGTGCCCCACAATCGGGGCAGGGGCAAGTAGGGTCAGGGTCGCCAAATACCAGCGGCAGTGGCTCCCCGCGTTCCGAGTAGAGACCGCCGCATGCTTCGGTCGGCCCCTGGCGCCAATACCCCCGGCGGTTTTTCTTGCTCACGATCCGTTTGAGGTCGGATTGGCGCTTCGAGCACTTATGCCCCGACGCTTTCGTCTGTGCGCTCATTACCCACCCCCTTTCCCAATCGGTACCGCCCTGGAGACCGGCACCCGCCTTGCGCTTCTTGTGCTGATGTACGCGATACACCAGCATCCCGACACCTACGACGTCCAGCAGGTCGCCAACCGGGCCTGCGCCCAGCGCCGCGAACAGCTCACTGAGCGCCGACGCCATAAGTAAGGACACCCCCACTGCCACTCGCCACTCGACCGTTTGAATGGGCTTCACGAGCATCTCGAACATATAGCCCTCCTGATCTCCATCCGCGTACCAGGAGATGATGCGACACATTCGCAGACGGCATGGCGGCGAATAGCGGCACTTTAAGGCCCCCATTCGCCCGTGTCGGACGGGTTGCGGATGTCTAGAGGACGCTGTGCAGTCGTTATCCGGCGCGAAATGAAGGGCTCCGTGACCACCGGACGATCTACATACTCCAAACGGACGCGCAAGATGGCCGGAGCATCTGCGAGGCGCAGGAACCCGCTCAATTTCGGTAGGTTTTGCAGTTCACTGGGTAAAACGGCGGCTTCTATGGCATGCTGGTCGGACTCACTTTTCCCGCCACCCCCGGAGTTTTGGGATTCGCTGCTGACCTTCCGGATCACATGGCGCTGGCCAATGCTGTCCGAACACCAGCGGGCGGTAGCGGGGTCGGGGGCGCGCAGTAGTAACTGACTGGAAAAACACGAGAGCAACACCTGCGATCCGAACTGGCCATAATGTTCTTTCAGCTGCGCCACTGTCTGTAAGCCCGCCATGCAGGCAAGGCCAAATTTCCGGCCTTGTGTCAGAGCGTCGGATAGGGATTGCACACGACCCAAGCTCGCGAGCTCGTCCAGCACGAGCCAGAGGCGCCGTGTCGGGTCGGGCGATAGCGAGAGCGCCGCCGAGATCGCCTCGCCGATCCAGGCCGAAACCAGCGGACGCATCGAGGCCATCATGTCACTACGAATGGGAATCCAGAGCCACCCTGTGCCGGACTCCACCCACCGGCGGACACTGAAGGCGTCGGCACCCGCATCGGGCGGCAAAAAGCGGTAGGACGGAAGATAGGAACCGATGATGCCACGCACGCTGGAAAGCATTTTTGCGGCGCCCGTGTCGAAAAGTGTTTGTGCCGGAAGGCCAGATATCAACCCTTCGATGTCTTCGCTTTTATCTATGGTCAGGACACGCAAAAGGTCCCCGTTGGTCGCGCAGCCTGCCTGCATGAGCCTTTCCAGGACCGCGCTCACGAGGGCCTGCGAATACAGTTGCCACTGTTGGCTATCTCCACTACCAGGCGCGTCTGGGATCATAGACTTGGCAAGCCGGTCCGCATCGTGCACAGCAGACATTTCCGCAAACGGCGACCAGGGAACCGACCGGGCGTCCAAAGGGTTCAACACGGTATCGCCTTCCTTGTAAAACCGACTCATCATTTCCCCACCCGGATCGACGACGAGCGCGCGATCAAGGGCACGATCTCGGATGGGGGATAACACCCCGCCAAGCGCGACGCCTTTGCCTGTACCCGTACCGCCGACAAACAGGAAATGTGTCGGCTCAATGTCCGCGGGGGCGGGCACACCGCCGATCCGAATCTGGTCACGGCGACCGCGCCGCTTTTTGCTGTGCGTTACACTTGTGCCGCGCTTCGTCTGGCCGTCCTGATCGGATTGGGTACTGGAGAAACGGGCATAAAGCCCGACACCTACCAGGGCGTCAAACAGCGCAACAGGGAGCGCGGCGCGGGTTGCAATCCAGGCGACGGCGGATGCAACGGCCAGCGCGAGTACGGTCTTGGATAAGGTGTTCATAGTTAACTCCTATGTGTTTACTGTTAGCGGCTCAACAGGAGATCATCGCTGCGTGTGCGGGATCGGGCTGGGTCTGGGGATTCGTGAGACTCGCGGGCACGGCTCAAATCACCATGGCGGCCGAGATCGGCTTGGGCTTGTTCGCGCAGGTCTTTCAGGGATTTGAGGTTGGGGGCTAAATGATCCTTAGTAGCCGATAAGGCATGTTCGCGCTCGGCAACGCGTGTCCAGTGCTTTTCGAGGGCGGCCGGATTGTCTGTATGGATTTTCA
>JAJYPQ010000222.1 GCA_021795255.1 Pseudomonadota bacterium | reverse complement strand
GTCATCGAAACGCGCGCCCAGCGCAATCAAGAGATCCGCTTCTTGAAGCGCCTTATGGGTCGCATACGCTCCGTGCATACCCAACATCCCGAGCGACAAGGCATGGTCGCAAGCCAAAGTCCCTAAGGCCATAAGTGTCATGACAGCCGGGATATCCTGTCTTTCTGCCAATTCACGCGCCGCGGCGGTGGCTTCGGCATGGATTAGACCCCCACCGAGATAAAGAACTGGTCGCTGCGCCTTATCAATCCAGTCCCCGGCTTTTAAGACAAGGGTCTCGGGAAACGCAGGATCGGTCTCCTGGCCTTCAACGCTCACATACTCTCGAGACATAGAGACGACTTCGGTCTGTACGTCTTTGGGGATATCGATCCACACCGGCCCAGGGCGTCCAGAAGTCGCCATCCGAAAGGCGTGGGGAACGGCCGCCACCAGCTCGTCTGCTGTGCGCACCGCGACACTATATTTCGTGACGAGGCGGGAAAGGCCGTGCGTATCCACCTCCTGAAAGGCATCCGTACCCATCAAGGCGCGCGGCACTTGGCCGGTCATAACGACAAGCGGGATAGAGTCACGCATAGCATCCGCGACCGCCGTTAAGAGATTGGTAACCCCAGGCCCGGAGGACGCCAAACACACCCCCGCTTCGCCGGTGACCCGCGCAAAACCCTGGGCCACAAAGCCTGCGGCTTGCTCATGGCGCACAAGAACGTGGCGAATACATCGTGAGCGCGCAAGCGCGTCGTAGATCGGTAATATCGCTCCCCCCGGAATCCCGGCCACAAGGCGCACGCCTTGACGTTCAAGAATATCCACGAGAAGTTCGGCACCAGTCATGGTCATTGTCTGACTCCGAAATGGCCGGAGTCCACCGACTGATCACTAAATAAGGGGATCCGCCGGCAGACTGCCGGCGGATTGAGAAGACGTTTACAAAAGGTCGCTCAGGCCGCCGGCGCTCCGTACGCGTACGACCAGCACGCTGTAAGCCTTAGGGCTAGCGTTACCGTCTTTATGCACAAGGATCCGAGCGGTCATGTTTTTTCCTTTTGTCGGTTTTATTGTGCCTTGGTTCTCACGCCAAAACAAGCGGGTTGTCTGCAGACAACGGGCCAGACCAAAACCATACGCCGGACCTCTCGCCGCCCTCACGATGGCTTGCGTCCATCGAGTTGTGCAAATTGCTTCCTGGTATGAGGGCTGAACGATTGCTCTGATGAAGGGTGCCGGCGGGACTCGACCCCTATGAGCGATCTTTCCCTATCGAAGCTCAATGCTCTCGAAGCTGGGCACCGCGGCTGGATGAGGGGTACAAAATTGGTAAGACTCCTGTAAACGGGCGTCAGCTTGCCACGGTAGACCGGCAGCAGGAAACCCTCGATGCACGCAGCCCACATCGTAAATATGCTTGACGTATCCCGCATACGTTTATACGTTCTATAAGGTGTATGCGAACGATCCAGGCTTATCGGGACAAGCGGACCCGAACATTTGCGGAAACGAAGCGAGTCAAGAACAACGCCTCGATCAACTCGGGGCGGCAACGTCACTGCACGATCTTGATTTGCCGGGAAACCGACTTGAGCCACTGAAAGGCGATCGTAAGGGTCAATGCAGCGTCCACAGCAACGATCAGTGGCGCATATGTTTTGAATGGCCGAAGGGCGAACGCGGCCCGGATCATGTCGAAATCGTGGATTATCATGAGGAGGTACATCGTGGGCCGTAGCGCCATTCATCCGGGCGAACACCTTGCCGAACAGCTCGATGCGCTTGGCTTAAGCGCGGCAGAGCTTGGCCGCAGGCTCAAAGTGCCCGCGAACCGCATCACGGAAATAGTCAATGGCCGGCGTGCCATTACCGGGGATACGGCACTGCGACTCGGCCATTTCTTCGAGACCAGTCCGGCATTCTGGCTGAACTTGCAAGCGCTCTATGAACTACGCGTGGCAGAACAAGAATCCGGCAGGGCGATCAAAGAGCTACCGACCCTGAACCGCCACGGCAAGAAGACACGTACGGGAAGCCAACCGCGATCGGCATAAGTTATTCGTACTCCGCCACTATCCGGAGCTGGATGCCGAGAAAGGGTGGTTATCGGCCAGTGTCGCCACTGGCGCTGATCCCGTCGTAAGGCCGGTATCGCGCTACTTGCCGACCCTGACACGGTACGCTCGTGAATGGCCAATCGCGTCAATGCCGAGGAGCCCACGATGCTTTTCCGGTACTCCGCGCCGCCAGAAGCTACCGTCCGAAGTGATGTAAACGCGGGTGTCGATGATGCCGGGTTCAGGAAAATCTGTGCTTTCGCAGCGGAATCGTAAGCGCGAGCGATAATCAGTCGGCCAATCCCATGACAAACGCAAGCGCGACATTCAGTCGAGCGACATCCTTCTCGTCAAGCGACCCAATCCTGCGTCCAACGCGCTCGCGACGGATGGTCACGGGTTTATCCGCCATGATTTGCGAGCGTGTCTGCAGGCCATTCTTTTCAGTAGGTTCGAGGGTAATACGGAAATCCGGGGCCTCTGCGATCTCGGAGGTCATTTGGCAGACGATCACGGAAGAATGTTCTGCGGGCAGCGCGTTAGTCTGAACGATTATTGCTGGGCGCGGCTTCCCATAGTCGCCTGGCGCCGCTACCGTCACGACGTCACCCCGCTTCACTATGCGTCAAATTCCGAGACCGCTTCGATCCACCGCATCGCTTCTCCCTCTGCTGCTTTGTCCAGCTGGGTGACCTGCCGAGCGACCCGTCGCCGAACGGCCCTGGAATGGGGATCTGGTATGACCAAGCGCAATTCCCGTAGCCCCTGTGCACGGCGTCGCTCGCGCATTGCCCGCATTCGGTGTGCCGCTTGTACCATATCTGTGTTCTCCTGAGTAACGCGTTACAGCGTAACGCGTTACAAGTGGAAATTCAAGGGGTGCCGCCCGAAACTGGGGTGTATTGCGGATGACGGATTAGTGGCGACCAGGAGTCGCGCGCTCCAGCGATCTGAAAGGTAGGCAATGGCCGATTTATTCGCGCAGGCGCATTTCTCAATTGGTAGAGCGCAGCGGTCATCCAATCGAAAATCTTCCTTGGACACAAATACAGGATCCTGGTTTGCTAAATTAGGCCCATAAAACCGACAGCGGGACCGCGCGAAGATGCTGCCCAAACGGCAGCTTTTCTTCGCCATCTAATAGAGCAGAACTCCCTGCACGAAAGCGGGCCCTGCGGCAGACGCAACCTGCTGAAGGCCGCCGAAATCACGCTGCGTAACGGGTGCGGCGGCTTTGACTTCTATACCGACAATCTGGCCAGCGGGATTTTCGAGAACGAAACCGACCTCCGGTTGAGCCTTGTCGCGGTAATGAAAGATAGAAATATGCCCCTTCGACCACACGATTCCTTTGATCAATTCGGAGAACACGAAGCTCTCCAGCAGCGGCCCGAATTGCCCCGTTCCGCGCGTAGCCGCGCAGTCGAATGGCCGCGCAGGGCCGTTAGGAGACCCGAATCAATAAAATGAAACTTGGGCGCCTTCACAAGCCTAGACAGTTCATTGCGCGGCCAATCTCCGAGAGATTGGTCAATTGACCCGCACTCCGCGCGCAGATTTCAAGAAGCCGCGGAAAGAGTGGTCTTGCCCGACTGCCTCGGTCCACTGATCGCAACAACGCGCGTGACGGGCAGCGCGGTGCGGACGGGGCCCTCAGCAAACCGAGGATACACGCGTCCCCCGCTCTTTTAACCCTTCAATTCTGGGAAAGTGTATCGGCCGGCTGGGATTGCCGTCCGGTTGGGAATCAGTGGGCGTCCGGATGGGAATACGGCCGGGGCACAAGACGGCGCCCAATTCACGGCTCTCCGGCTAGACTCAAAAAGGTATTGTGCCACGGTCGATCTAGCGCCAGTACCGAATTGCACAGGCCGCTGGTCCGGAGCCGTCAGCCTACGGAACGTACTCCGTGCGACGCACCAATGCGACACCTATCTACAAGAAAGCGAGGAACCTAAGGGCCATTCAGCTTTTACTTGGCCATTCCAGGATCGGAAGTACCGTGCGATATCTCGGCAGCAAAGTCGAGGATGCGCTCGGGATATCGGAGCAGGTGGAAATCTAGCTGGCTCGTAGCAGCCGCGCGGGCGTGCCCGTGTGGCCGATCCCCGGCATCGCCCCATAAAACCCATCGAGGCGCATGAAAGGTGCCTTTCAATGCCCTAGAGAAATGGCGATTAAATGAGCCCTGTCCTCACAAAACGGAGTCCGTTCCCATTTTAGCTGGCGGCAAGATCCGCCTTCTCATGCGGGAAACCTAGAAAGGCGCGAATGGGACCCGCGTTACGCATAGCGTCTGCGTATCCCAAGGCCATGAGATGACGGCAATAGCCGCGCTCGAATAACAAGTAGCTCGACAAGGCGCTATCGGGACGCCCATGCCGGGCGAGCGCCCCCAGGAAGAAGCGCAGGGAAGCGGGTAGGGCGTCATGGTACAAATTGGCGATAGCGGCGAGGTTCTGGCTCGGATGCAGGGCAAAGCAGGCGACCTCGGAAAGCCCCACGGCGCCCCCCTGGTTGCCCCGCCGTAGGGCACGGACCGTCTGGTTGATACGCTCCAGCCGCTCCAAATCGGCGTCAAGGCTTTCCAGAAAGATGCTGTTTAGAACATGGCCGGCCATATCCGCGACCGAAGGCGGTCCGTGAGGGGCCGTGACCGCGATTTCGGGGCTTTGGACGCCTATGACAAAGAGCCGTTTAGCGCCCAGATGAAGGGCCGCGCTCAAAGGTGCGGTCTGGCGCATGGACCCGTCCCCGAAATATCCCTCTCCCAAGGCCACGGGGGCGAAGACAAAGGGAATGGCGGACGACGCCAAGAGGTGCGCCAACGTGATCTCAGTGGGAAGGCCTACGCGATCGGCACGCCGCCAAGAACATAAATCCGGCGCCCCCTGGAAAAAGGTGAACGATTGCCCCGAGGCATAGGACGACGCCGTCACGCTCACCGCGTGCACAAGCCCGGCCTCGATATGCGCTGTCATGTCGGCCAACGAAAGATGGGTACTCAAAAGATCCTCGAGCGGGGCGCGATCGAGCAGGGCTAAAGGCAATGACGGGCCCAGCCGGCCCAACAACAGCGCAGAAAGCCAGCGTGCGGCCGTCGCCATAAGGTGAAGCCAGTCGGCGGAAAACACCTGCTCCACCCGAAAATGCCCCCAAATCCGCGTCAGCCGCTGGACGCCAAGCCGCAGATCGTCCGCGTGCGCTGCAAGCGTGGTGCAATTGATGGCTCCCGCCGACGTGCCGCAGAAGATATGAAACGGGTTTGTGGCGTGGCGCGGCAAAATCCGCACGATCGCCCGCAAGACACCCACTTGATAGGCCGCATGGGCGCCGCCACCTGACATCACCAACGCAAGTTTGGGTTCCGTTGCCACACGAAAGAGTGTAGCCGGAAAACCGCGGAACGGGCGCGTCCCGGGCACTTGGCGCCCGCCCTAGCCGCCAACACCCCTCAGGGCGCCAAGGCGCGCTTTAATATCTCATTGACCTTGCCCGGATTGGCCTTGCCGCGGCTCGCCTTCATGACCTGGCCCACGAAGAACGTCAGTACCTTTTCCTCGCCGGCCCGATATTGAGCCAGCTGCTTTGGATTGGCCGCGATGACTTGGGCTACGATCTGTTCTATGGCGGAATCGTCGCTGATTTGTTGCAAGCCGCGGGCGGCGATAATGCTATCGGCATCGCCTCCCCCCTCCCACATCGCCTCAAAGATATCCTTCGCGGTCTTACCGGAAACCGTGCCGTCTGCGATGCGCCGCAAAAGGCCCCCCAGGGCCCGGGCCGTCACTCGCGCCTCGGCGATATCGAGGTTTGCGCTATTGAGATGCGCGAGGAGCTCTCCGGCTACCCAGTTGGCGGCCAACTTTGGCTCGACTGCAGCCGATGTCACAGTCGCCTCGTAGTAGTCCGCGAGCTCCCGACTCCCGGTGAGCACCGCCGCATCGTACGGCGATAAACCATAGTGTTCGCAGAAGCGGCGCCTCTTGGCGTCCGGAAGCTCCGGCATGGTGGCCTTCACCTCGGCTAAAAACTCCGGCGAAACGACCAATGGCGGGAGGTCGGGGTCGGGGAAATAGCGGTAATCGTTAGCCTCCTCCTTGCTGCGCATAGGTCGCGTTTCGTCGCGCGCCGAGTCGTAGAGCCGGGTCTCCTGGCGCACCTGCCCCCCAGACAACAATAACGCGATCTGGCGCCGGACTTCGTAGTCGATGGCGCGCTCCACGAACCGGAAGGAGTTTATGTTCTTGAGCTCGGCGCGGGTGCCGTAGCGGCTCTCGCCCAGCGGTCGGACCGAGACGTTGGCATCGCAGCGAAACGAGCCTTCCTGCATGTTCCCGTCACAGATCTCGAGATAGCGCACTAGGGTGTGTAAGGCCTTTAAATACGCCACCGCTTCGGCCGGCGACCGCATATCGGGTTCGGAGACAATCTCAAGCAACGGCGTCCCGGCGCGGTTTAGGTCCACGCCCGTCAAACCTTCCCACGCCTCATGGAGGGACTTGCCGGCGTCTTCTTCCAGATGGGCACGGGTAATCCCGACCCGCTTCTCGCCGGCCTCGGTCATAATCGACAGCTGCCCGCGCTCGACTATCGGGTGCTCGTACTGGCTGATCTGGTAACCCTTGGGGAGATCGGGGTAAAAGTAGTTTTTACGCGCAAACACCGAACGGGCGTGGACC
>JAJYPQ010000221.1 GCA_021795255.1 Pseudomonadota bacterium | reverse complement strand
ATAGGCCACATCAGCCTGCTCGTATCCTTGGCGAGCCCGTTTCGCTTTTTGGCGCCCACCCTACGGGATTCTATGGCTTTTGTGCGTTCCACGACGTGCCCACCCGCGAGTTCGCTCCGCTAAACGAGCGCCTAAGCGCCGGGCGCAGGACGCGTGAGGTGAGGAGTGGGAATTAGCTTATTAGGTAGGTGCGGCTAGGTGCGGCCGATTCCCTACTCGCAATGGCCGGTCCCGCCTTATAATCGCGGGAGGACGGGTATCGAGAGCAAACGCTGGTAGGGGTGCTCCCGCTTCGGTGTCGATACGCGGATCGTTTGGTCGGAGGAGTGAGCTCTGTTGGACGGCGCACCCTTGCGACTTGGGACCTCTTGCCCGCGGCACGCAGACGGTTTTGCGGGAATGAGCGATAAGGGAAAGCTCGCTGGAAGAAGGGATCGCCATATGAAGGGGGTATGCCCATGAGGCAGGAGACGGAGTTCGAGGTCGAGGGGATGACGTGTGCCTCCTGTGTGGCGCGGGTCGAGCGCGCCTTACGTGCCGTGCCGGGTGTCGATGGGGTGTCTGTGAATCTTGCCTCAGAAAAAGTCACGGTCTCCTATGACTCCGCGACCGCGGGTCTCGATCGGATCGTGAGTCAGGTGAAGGAAAGCGGCTACACGCCGGTTTTCGCGGACTGGGACGTGGGTGTCCGGGGGATGACGTGTGCCTCCTGTGTGGCGCGGGTCGAGCGCTCCTTGAAGGCCCAGCCGGGGGTCCTCGAGGTGGCCGTCAATCTTGCCACAGAACGGGCCAGTGTGCGCTATCTTGCGGGCGCGGTGCGGCCAGAACAACTCGCGGAAGTGATTAGCCAAGCGGGTTATGAGCCGTTTCGCCTGGATCAAGACCCCGAGGTGGCGCACGAGGGGGTAGGTGCACGCGTGCGCCGCGATTTCGTAGTGGCGGCCTTCTTGACGATTCCGGTCCTGATGTTGTCGATGGGGACAATCTTTGTGCCGGAACTTAGAACAGTATTCGATCAGCTCTTATCGAAAGCCGGGCAGGGATGGATCGAGGCTATCCTTACGACGGCGATTTTGTGGGGTCCCGGGCGTCGCTTTTTCCGCCCCGGGTTCATAGCCTATCGGCATCTCGCCCCCGATATGAATAGTCTTGTCATGACCGGCACAGGGGCCGCCTGGTTCTATAGCCTCTTGGTTCTGGTGAGGCCAAGCCTATTCCCTCCGAATGCCCGGCAGCTCTATTTCGATTCCGCCGCGGTGATTATTACAGTCATCCTAGCGGGTAAGTATCTCGAGGCGCTGGCGAAAGGGCGGGCCGGAGCCGCCATTCAGAAGCTTGTCGGGTTACAGGCGAAAACGGTCACAAGGCTGAATGGGGCCTTGGAGGAGGAGATCCCCACGAATCGTTTGAAGGTGGGCGAGGTGGTCTTGGTCAGGCCTGGCGAAAGGGTGCCTGTCGATGGACGGGTACGGGACGGCGAAAGCTATGTCAACGAATCGATGCTCACGGGCGAGGCTATGCCGGTCAGAAAGCGTGTCGGAGATCTGGTCGTAGGCGGATCCGTGAACCAGTACGGCGCGCTTCAGGTGGAGGTTACCGAACTTGGGAGCGCGACGGTCCTGGGGCGTATCATCCGTCTCGTCGAGAAGGCACAAACATCCAAGCTCCCGATCCAAGGCTTAGCGGACCAAGTGGTGCGGGTATTCACGCCCACGATCCTGGCGCTGTCGGGCCTTACCTTTGCGGCGTGGCTCAGCTTCGGACCGCCCCCTGCCATCACCATGGCGCTCGTCAGCGCCGTGTCGGTGCTTGTGGTGGCTTGTCCCTGCGCCATGGGACTTGCGACTCCTGCGGCCATCATGGTCGGTACGGGACGCGCAGCCGAGCTCGGTGTCTTGTATCGGAAGGGCGCGGCGCTCGAGGCATTGAGCCACGTTGACACGGTGGTATTCGATAAGACGGGTACCCTTACGTGGGGTCGCGCGCGGCTTACCGATGTCGTGTCTCACGCCGTTTCGCGCGAGGAGGTCTTGCGCTTGGCGGCGCGGGCCGAATGGGGAAGCGAGCACCCCGTGGCCTTAGCGCTTGTCGAGGCAGCGCGCGAGGCTGGACTCGATCCGGGGCCGGCCGAGGCCTTCGAAACCCAGCCGGGATTTGGCATACGTGCCCAGGTGGAGGGTCGGTCCCTTGTCATAGGGGCGGCACGCCTTATGGCGCAAGAGGGGATCACGCTCGACGCCTGGGACGAAGACGCGAGACAGTTCTCGGCACAAGGAAAAACCGTCATCTATGTGGCGCGCGATAAGACCCTCCTCGCGGTTTTGGCCTTGGCGGATCCGCTGCGGCCAGAGGCCAAGGCCTTGGTGCGAGCACTCAAGGACCGCAAGCTGTCGGTCGTCATGATTTCCGGCGATACGGAGCCGGCTTGCGCCTATCTTGCTCGCGCCATCGGAATTGAGCGCTACTCGGCCAATGTGCTTCCGGAAGGAAAGGCCAAGGCCGTGGAGAATTTGCAACGAGAGGGGTACAAGGTGGCGTTCGTGGGTGATGGTATAAACGATGCCCCGGCGCTTGCTCAGGCCGACGTGGGGATCGCGGTCGCGAACGGAACCGATGTCGCGATCGAAGCGGCGGACGTCACGGTCACCCATAACTTGAGCTCTATTGCGACCGCGATCGATGTCGCCCGGCGGACCTTGGCTACCATTCGTGGCAATCTTTTTTGGGCGTTTTTTTACAATATTATTCTGATTCCTCTCGCGGCCGGCCTTTTGTATCCGGGTTTTGGCGTGCATCTCAATCCGATGTTGGCAGGGGTGGCTATGGCCCTTTCAAGCGTATTTGTATTAGCCAATAGCCTGCGCCTCAAGCGCCTGCGACCGCCTGTACTTTCAACGGAGGTGGCTGAGGGGCCATCGGCTGCGATCAAGGCGGGTTCGATATCGCCATGAGAGTTAATCTGTACGGCATTCTACAATGACTTAAACGGAAGGAGGACGAATGGCTCAGGTCGCATTGCGCATTACAGGCATGACATGCGGACATTGTGTCGCCGCGGTCACCAAGGCTCTGCAATCGGTCCCGGGTGTTGAGTCGGTGGAGGTCAATCTCGAGAAGGGCCAGGGCCTCATAAAAGGCCAAGCCGAGGCCGCACAACTCATCAAGGCGGTCGAGAGCGAGGGCTATGAGGCGGAGACTATGCGCAGTTGAGGGATGGAGGGGACGATGGTGGGGCCGGAATCCTTTTTGCAAATGTCTCATGGGTGTTCGGCGTATGTTGCCGGAGGTGATAGGTGGCATGCTATGCGCGAGCGATCGTGCTCGGACGCCTGGCCGGAACCTTCGACTTTTTGTTGGTTACCACCAATGTGGTTTTGGATTGGACGCGGTTCCTGGAGGCCTTGGCGCCGCGCGGGTGCCTCCACTTCGTAGGAGCCGTATTAAGACCCCTTGATATCCCGGTATTTGGATTGACTGGCGGCCAGAAGGAGGTCTCGGGGTCGCCCTTAGGCCGTCCGGCCACCGTCGGGAAGATGCTCGATTTTGCCGGACGTCATGCCATCGCGCCGCAAGTGGAACGTTTCCCGATGTCGCGGGTAAACGACGCGCTTGATCACCTGCGAAGTGGCAAAGCGCGCTATAGGATTGTATTGGACGCGGACTTCTAGACGAAGGAGGTTCGGGCGCGCCTCCCGAGGGCCGACGGGCCCGGGGGGATTTTAGGGTGTCTGCGGTACGCGGCCGGGGCCGTGACCGCCAAGTCATAGAGGCACCCATGGCTCGACGGCCCTTACCCTTCTAGGCGAAGAGTTCTTTGAAAAACCCGAGCATAGCAGCCCAGGCACGCTGGGCGGCGCGCTTGTTGTAAGCAAAACCCTTCTGGGGCTCGTTGCCAGCGGCTGGATTGGTGAAGCTATGCACCGCATCGCTGTACTGGACGAACTGCCAGTCGGCATGGGCGGCACGCATTTCAGCGAGAAAACCGGATACCTCCGCTTGCAAAACGAAGGGATCCTCGGCCCCATGGAGCGCAAGGATCTTTGCCTTGAGTGTGCCCGCGGTAGCCGGGTGCTCCGTATGTAGATTGGCATGGAAGGTCACGACGCCTTTTAGGTCGGCACCGGAACGCGCGAGTTCGAGGGCGGTGGTGCCCCCGAAGCAAAATCCGATGGCCGCGATTTTGTCGGCTTGGCATTGGGGGTGGGCCCGGAGTGCCGCCAGTGCCGCCGCCGCGCGTTGACGCATAAGGCTACGGTCGCCCGCACGGTAGCGCCCCGCGTACTGACCGGCCTCATCGGGGTTACGTGGGCGGTCTCCTTTTCCGAAGATATCTGCGGCTAAGGCTATATAGCCGGCCTTGGCCAGATCGTCGCAGGCGGTCTTTTCGTGGTCTGACACCCCCATCCACTCATGGAAGACCAGGACCCCGGGGCGTTTCGTGGTTCCTGAGACGCCCACGGCGAGATAGCCTTCAAGCGTAGTGCTTCCATGTTGGTACTCATAAGCTTGACCTGTCATTTGGCCTCCTTAAAGCAAGAAGTGTTATCGTTGCCGTGTTCTGGGTCTTGCCAATACACGACGCAAAACGTGATGTCCGAGACCGATCACTGCGGTTGGCGGATACCTTCCACCTCGACCTTGATGTGTACTGTGTTAGATAATCCTTCCGGCAGATAAGCCTTCATGCCATAGTCGCTGCGCTGAATGGCGGTTTTGGCTACAAAGCCAGAGAGATATCCGCCCCAGGGTTTAGGCAGATAAGTCACGCTTCCAGCACCCTTTTCCCAGACGCGGAACACGACATGACGCGTGACGCCATGCAAGGTCAAATTACCGTATAGCTTGCCGGTCTTGGGGCCGGTGGGTTGATAACGGGTGCTCACAAAAGTGATGTCGGGGTACCGACCCACGTCGAAAAACATCGGGCCACGCAGATCTTTATCCCGCAAAGCGAAATCGGTATCGATGCTGGCGGCTGGTATGGTGATATGGACGCGGTCGGTCCGAGGGGCCTTGTTGGTAAACGTGTAGATGCCGGAGATTTTGTCAAAGCGGCCGGAAAACGGTTCGATGCCCACGTGACCGATCGTGAACAAAACCTCGGTGTGGGCCGGGTCGATCTTGTAGGTTCCGTTGGGGCTTGAATTCAGCCAATGATAGGAGGAAGAGGCCGTAGAGGCGGCGAGGGCGAAAGGGATCGCGCTGCTGACACCCAGTGCGATGGCCGCTACGGTTACGGCAATTTTTAGCTTACTCATGTAATCCTCCGTGAGCGACAACAGTGGACATTATCGTCTATCCGTTAACGCCTGCCACGGTAGCAAGTCCGGTGGGTGCGATAAAGTAGGTACTTATCAGTAACCGAAAAGCGACGGGCCCTGAAGTTTCCCTTCGGCTCGGGGTGTCTGAGATGGCCGGCACGATCGATGTCGATCGGATGAGGCCAAAACGCCCAGGAAGACTCTGCGAATAGAAGGAGCGTGGCTCCGGTCCGCAAGCGACCAAGGCTTATGGTCCCCAGGGACCTTCATGTCGATCGCAAGGCTTAATGCGGTCTCTTGGCTGTCGCCAAGGGACCGCAGCCCTGTGTTGCGGTTTGGTCTTCGATGACAGCGACAGGGCGGTGGCGATTAGTGTGGCTTATGTGCCTGCAACTGCTTTTGGACCTCTTTCCGGACTTGGGATATCTGGGCGGGAGATAGGTGGCTTTCGGCGACTTGCAGCATTGACGTTACAACCGGCAGATCAATACCCATTTTTGCGCTGATGGCTTTCGCCGAAAGAAGCCATCGGGCGGCTTTGGTGTAATTTTTAGGAACGTTTGCGTCACCGGTAAAATACATGAACCCAAGGCTCATTGCCGATGCGGCGTTCCCCTGTCTTGCCGCGAGACGGATCCAGTGAACACCTCTATGCGGATTCATGGGCACGCCTAGACCCGAAAGGTATAGACCCCCTAGCAGACCTTCTGCCGGCGCATATTTTTGGGCCGTGGCCCGGCGGAGCCATTTGAGAGCCCGGGCTTCGTTTTTGGGGACTCCCAGTCCGCTGAGGTAGGCGCTCGCTAGGCGAGCCTGCGCGGGCGCGTAGCCCTGAAGCGCGGCTCGCCGGTACCATTGCAGTCCGAGCGAAATATTCTTTCGGGCCCCCTGCCTATGGAGCGTCGCCATATCAAAATACGATCTGCCCAGGTCGAATTCCGCTGCGATGTTGCCTTGCTGTGCCCGTTTCTCCGTCTTCAGCAAGGCCGCTCCGCTCAGTATATCGGCCTCTACATGACGCGTCAGCGCGGGGCTTGCGGCGACCGTGGCGCGGAGATTTCCCATTGATCCTACGGGTATTGCCGAAGATAGCGCGGCGGCAGTAACCGGAGATAATGAAATCGCCAAGAATGCGATCCTTATACCCGCGATTTTTGACATTTCCGCCCCCCCCTTAACGGTTTAAGTGCCGATGACAAAAGGTTAGAGAGTATTCCTTGCGAACCGATTGACACGGCCTTTTTACAGATTGTTGGTTCTTGTCTAATAGGCACATTATAACAAACGCCGTGAAGTGTACTGGCCACGCAGAAAATCTCACGGATTGTGGAAGATGTCAGTGCGAGCCTTTGTGAGCCGATGGGGCCCGGGAATGCAAGGCGACGACCAACTCGGTAGCGCGCAATCTGTTGAATCAGGACCTTCGTGTAAAACCGCCGAACCAGAGACGGGTGACGAGTATCGCCCCTTCACCACAG
>JAJYPQ010000220.1 GCA_021795255.1 Pseudomonadota bacterium | reverse complement strand
GCAATGGAACGCCCTACGGACCGATCGATCCCGAGAACGACCTCAACCTCTGGCAATCCTTGTCGAGCGAACCGGCCTTGTCATCCGTGCGTGCGGTCGCGGCCTACCCGATACTCGAAGAGGATAAGGCGACCCCTGCGGCCGTCCTCGTCGTCAAGGGGACCGACCCTCACTACTTCACCCCCGCCTTGCAAGCGCTGCTCGAGCACCTTGTGGCGAGCGTTAGGGTGGCACTCAGCCGCTATCGCGCCAGCCGGCAAATCGATCGCTACCGGGCCTTCTACGAGGCCATCGCGCGGGCCAGCCAACTCATGGTTCGGCAACACGAGCCGCTCCAACTCTTCCGTCATGTCTGCGACGTCCTGGCGGACTCAACCGGCGTACCTCTCACCTTCATTTCGCTTGTCGAGGGAGACTCGGCGCGGGTGGTCGCAAGCGGCGGCCCCGCCAAAGCCTTCATGGACCAGGCGCCAGTCAGCCTCAATCCCTGCGATGATGGCCTGGGCGCCATGCACGCCCAGGCCATGAGCGCGCAGGGCGCCAGACTTTTTGAGAAACAAGCCTATTGGCTTGGCAATGACGCATGGCGTTTAAAGGCCCGTACCCTAGGCCTCCAATCCGCACTCACCGTGTCATGGAAAAATAGCGGTGGGGCCTCGGGACTCCTCGGCATCGTGGCCGCCGAGACCGAATTTTTCGACCAAGACCTCGTGCAACTCATAGAAACGCTAGGACGAGACATTAGCCTTGCCGTCAGCGACTACGGCCGCCAACAGGAGCTCTTGCAGCTGTCCCTTTACGATCCGCTCACGGGTCTTGCTAACCGCGCCTACTTCGAGCGATCCGCCACCGAGGCCATGGCCCGGGCCAGCCGCAGCGGGCACAGCATGGCGCTAGGAATCCTGGATCTCGACGGGTTTAAGGAATGGAACGACCTCCAGGGTCATGGAGCCGGGGACGATCTGCTGAAGTCCGTGGCTCGCCGACTTCGCGAGATCATACGCAAAGACGAGGGCGTCGCACGCCTAGGCGGCGACGAATTTGGGCTCCTTGTGACAATCGAGGATGCCAACACACTTTCCGCGGTATCGGCCCGCCTACTCCAGACCGTGAGCGAGGCGGACTGCGAAAAACACGTTACAGCCAGCATCGGCTGGGCGGCCTATACCGCGGAAAGTAGTTATGCGGCCCTCCTGGCCCACGCCGACGAAGCCCTGTATGCGGCGAAGGCCCGCGGCCGCAATACCTTCTGCCTCTTCGATGGCGATATCGCCAAGCGCCTCGAACGGCGCCTACAAATACATCAACGCCTACCAGAGGCCCTTGCCGCAAAACAGATTCATTTCCTCCTCCAACCGCAGGTGAGTTGCCTTTCTGGAGGCATCGAGGGAGTCGAATTGCTCGCACGCTGGCACACCTCCGAAGCGACCCTTTCCACGGCCGACTTCATTACCGACGTCGAAAAAGACCCGGGCCTGATTCGCGCCTTGGGACGCTATGCCCTATCGGAGGCGATCGGGATCCGGGCGCGCCTGCGTGCGGCCGGCCACTCACCGCGAGTCGCCTTTAACGTCGGCGCCCATCATTTTCTTCACCCGGCATTCCTAACCGACACCGCAGCCCGTCTCGAGGGAGCGAGCGGCGAGGGACTGTGCATCGAGGTCACGGAAAACGTCGCGCTAAGCGACATACGCCGGGCCGCGCAGGTTATAGTCCAGCTTAAGAATATGGGCTTTACGGTGGCGCTCGACGATTTTGGAACCGGCTACTCATCTCTTAACGAGGCGGTGCATCTCCC
The DNA here is from genome assembly GCA_021795255.1 of Pseudomonadota bacterium. The sequence goes on along the minus strand of JAJYPQ010000220.1, from coordinate 4,951 downwards.
GGTGGACGAACTGAAGCTCGATCAGCGCTTTATTCGCTCGTTTCGTCAAGACCCCAACGCCTTCGCCGTGGCGAACGCCGCACTACTCCTCGGCACACTATCCGGGCGCCGACTGATCGCCGAGGGAATCGAGGAACCGGATGATCTGGCCTTGTGGCGACATATAGGAGGGGACCACGTGCAGGGCCATCTCCTGTCCCCGCCCTTATCGGAATCCGATTTTTATACCTGGCTCTCGACGTTCCGTCCAACATGGCCGCCGGCCGGCGCGGTCTTTCCGACCAAGGATTTGGTGTTGGTGGGCTATGCCTTTTTGGAGCCGGAGAACTACGCCTCATGCGACATAAGCAGCCTGCGGGCCGGTCACGCTCGACTGAGAAACTGGATAGAGACACGACGCCCGCTTTACGGCAAGCTCGATGCCTGGGGCCTTCTGGAGACGGTGCTTCGTGAAGGCGACGTCGGAAACGAACCAGCCTTTCGCGACTACTGGGCCCGGCAACTGAGGCCGGCGATCCAAGCCGTTTTCCATGAGATAGATAGGCTTCTGCGTAGTCAACGACAGTAGCGGGGCAAGTTCCGGGCTCCGCGAGCGGGCAGCGACCGACGCCATGACCTCGCCACGTGTATCGCCACCGTGACGACGCAATCGATAAGCAAGGGGGCACGGCCCTTTAGCGGACCGTGGACGCGAGGACCGTAGGAAAGCGGCTCGCGATGCGCTCAAAAAAATCCCCCGCACAGGCGGGGGATTATTGTAGAGCATTCGAACGGAGCTTACGCCTAGGCCTTAGCGGATCCCTCCTTTTTCGCGTCCTTGGCCTTTGCCGCCTCGTCCTTATTGTGAATATCCCGCCAATAATCCTTCTTCAAGAGATAGGCGAGAATCGTAAACAGAATAAGGATCCCTAGCACGTAGCGGCCGATCGCACGGCGTTCAAACACCGAAGGATCGCTCGCGTAGCGCAAAAACGCCACGATCTCCGCAACCTGCTTGTGGTAAAGAGCCGGGGACTCGCGACCGGGCTGCAAGAGCTTGCCGTTCTTCGCGTAGGTTCCGCCCCACGGCGCCAGGATATTCGGCATAGCCACGTTCGGGAAGATGTGGTTATTCCATCCCGAAGGCCGCTTTGGATCCCAGTAGAAGGACGTAAGATAGGTGTAGATCCAGCGCGCCCCCTGGGCCCGGACCATATGGCTTAGGTTGGGGGGCGGCAGGCCGAACCACTTCTTGGCGTCCGCCTGGGTCATGGTTGGACGCATGCCTTGAAGATAGTTGGCGCCGGCCGGCAGCATGATATCTTTTGTGATTTCCGCCTTCGTCATACCGAGATCCACTGCCAAACGGTCATAGCGGAGCGAACTCACGGCGTGGCACGCGCTGCAGTGGTCGGCGAACAACTTCGCGCCCGCGATCACCGTAGCTTTGTTGAAGGTATAGGGGGGCGTCGCCAAGGTTGCGGCCTGCGCGAAGCCCAGACCGAGAGTCGCCAAGGCGCCTACGAGGGCCCCTGTCCATGTTTTCCTCATCATGACCTCACCCTTTCCGGCACTTTCTTGGTCGGTTCAATTGAACTTACGATCGGAAGCAGGACATAAAAACCGATATAGATCGCGGCCCCCAGACGCTCTATGAGGAAATACTTCGGCAGAGGTGGCTGTTCGCCCACCCAGGCCAAGGTAAAGAAGGTGGCCCCCATGACGAGAATCATGATCCTGTAGATCGGCCGGTAACGACTTGAGCGCACCGGATTGCGATCAAGCCAGGGGAGGAAGAACGGAAGAACAATCGCCACAACCATGAGCGCGATCCCATAGTACTTATTGGGGATAGCCCGCAACATGGCGTAGTAGGGCGCCAGGTACCAAGGTGGCGTGACGTCCGGGAGTCCGACCATCGGGTTAGCACGGAAGAAGGTGGTGCGCTCGAGGAACACGCCGTGCATCGTGGGGGCGTAGAAGATGATGGCGGCAAAGATCGTGAGCCATACACCGACGCCAAAGAGGTCCTTAACCGTGTAGTACGGGTGGAAGGGAATCCCGTCGAGCGGATGGCCATCCGGCCCCTTTAGCTTCTTGATCTCGATACCATCGGGATTGTTCGAACCGACCTGATGAAGCGCCAAGATATGGAGCACGATCAGGGCCGCTATGATCATAAACCAGAGGACGGCGTGCAGCGCCAGGAAACGCTCGAGCGTGGCCGTCCCGACTCCCGGTCCGCCCCGTGCCAGAGTAGTAAGGGCGGGACCGATCAGCGGCACCGCATGGATGATCGAGGTAATGACCTGGCCGGCCCAATAAGACAAATTCCCGAATGGCAGAACGTAGCCGAAGAAGGCCTCGCCCATCATCATGATGTAGATGACGTACCCAATGATCCACAAGAGCTCTCGAGGCTTACGGTAGGATCCGTACAGAAGACCCCGTCCCATATGCAGATAGAGCAATATGAAAATGAGGGAGACGCCGTCGACATGCATGTACCGAATGAGCCAACCCCATTTCGTGTCATACATGATGCCCTGGACGGAATTGAACGCGTCTTTGCTTGTCGGTACGTAATGGGCCATAAGCAAAAAGCCCGATACCAGCTGCAACACGATCATGAGGAGCAACAACGACCCCGTGTAGTACAGGATATTGAAGTTTTTCGGAGCGTAGTACTCCGTCATATGCTCCCGCATCATTTCACGCGCGGGAAACCTTTCGTTTAACCAATCACCAAACTTGCTCATGCGACTCTCCTACCCTGTTCTGAGCCTGCCCGACCTAGCACAAGTGCGCCAATGGATACATCTTCGTAATCGTCACCGTCTTCCCGTTGGGCGAGAAGGTGTATTCGGGGACCGCCATATTGTGCGGAGCCGGCGACCCCTTAATGACCCGCCCGGAAAGGTCGTACATCGAACCGTGGCAAGGGCAGTGAAAACCCCCGAGCCACCAGGGCGTTACGCTGGCCTTCTTCGGCCGATAATGGGGAATACAGCAAAGGTGCGTGCAAATCCGGACCATGACAAGCCATTCCGGCTTACGGGCACGATACTGGTTCTTACAATAAGGCGGCTGCTGTGGGACATCGCAGTTCGGGTCTTTCAGCAACTTCTTGCTCTCGGCCTCGGCGAGAGTCGCAAGCATCGCCGGCGTCCGGTTCACGATGATCGCGGGCTTTTTCTGCCAGGGTACGGTCAACTGCATCCCGGGCTCGATAGGACTCAAATTCACCACGGTCGCAGCGGCTGCGGCCTCGGCGGCCGTGGGTTCGAGACTCTCCACCATTGCCACCGCGACCGTTCCCATAGCCGCTACCCCCACCACCGACGTAGCCGCCGTCAGGAAACGTCGCCGCCCCATGTCGGGTTTGTCTTTTGTATCCTCGACTGTCTTTGCCATGCCTTCACCTCAACCTCCAACGCCCTCGTCTTGCAGCGACCTTTCGGTCCCCAAGACCCCCCTTCCGCCCAAGCAAAACAACGGAAATTCGCTCACACTGCGGTCTCCCGACGGTCATCGACAGACATATCCAACCAATCCGAGGCCTGAATCAATTGGCCTCGACGGCTACGGCCCTCGGGGCCCATAAAATAAACATATGCCGGCACCAGCGCGTCCGGCAGAGGCCAGGACGATAAAGGCGCCCCAGGGTGGGTCCGCAACCGCATGTCGGTGCGGACAGGTCCGGGATCCAGGACATGGACGCGCACCGCAGTTTCGCTCAGCTCTTGCGACCACATGAACGCTAGGTTATGCAGGGCGGCCTTGCTCGCCCCGTAGGCGCCCCAATAGCCCTTGGGGGTCACAGCGCACTCGTCGCCCGTAAAGAGAATCGCGCCATCGGGCGCCGCTCTTAAAAGCGGCAGGCAGGCTTGGGTCAGAAGGAAAGGGGCGGTCACATTGGCCCGCAGGGTGCGGTCCCAGGCATCGCCCGGGTGAAACTCCAGCGGCGTCAGAAGCTCCAAGACCGCCGCGTTATGAAGAATGCCGTCGAGATGCCCGATCTTGTCTTCCACATTTTTGGCCAGATCACGATAATCCCGAGCCTGGGCCCCTGTAAGGTCCATGGGATAGACGGCCGGCTCCGGACCCCCGAGACCGAGGATTTCGTCATAGACGGCCTCAAGCTTTGCGACCGTTTTTCCGAGTAAAATGACCTCGGCTCCGTAGCGACCGTAGGCCCGCGCCACAGCCCTTCCGAGACCATCCCCGGCTCCTGTTACCAGTACCGCGCGCCCCTGTAAGCATCCGGCGGGCGGTTCGTAATGCGGCATACCAATCCCCAATCAGAGAGTGCGAACGTACGCAGCAACCTCGTCCATCTGTTTTGTCGACAGCTTGGCAGCGATCGTACGCATAATCGCCAAAGGATCGTTGCTTCTTTGTTTGGTCTTAAAGGCCTGCAATTGGGCAATCACATATGTCATATGCTGCCCAGCTAGCCGTGGGAAAAGCGGCGGGAGACCGAGACCGGTCGCGCCGTGGCAGGCCATGCATGCGGGCAAATGGTCGGTTGCCACACCACCCATATAGATCTTCCGGCCCGCGGCCACAAGCTTCGCGTTCTCCGGAGCGCCCGGAGCGCCTTTTTGACTGGCATAATAATTGGCGATCTCGTGAATCTTGTTCTTGGGGATCGTCGCGGCCATCGCCCACATGATAGATTGGGCCAGCGGATCGGCGCGCGTATGATTTTGGAAATCCCTAATTTGTTTAACGAGATACGGGGCGCCTTGGGCCGCAAGGTTCGGAAATGTAGGGACCATCGATACGCCCGTCAGTCCGTGACAGGCCGAACAGGTCGTCGTCACGATCGCGGGGGGCTTCACAGGGGCGGCCGCGTAAGCACTCCCGATTAGGAGGACGAGCCCCGCCCCCATAGATACCGCCTTGCGTACTGCTCTCACCATTGACCTACCCTCTCTTGGCTAACTACCGAACACCGTTGTGGCCTCCG
>JAJYPQ010000219.1 GCA_021795255.1 Pseudomonadota bacterium | reverse complement strand
TTGGCTGAAATCGCCGAAGTCATCGCTGTCAAGCAGGAAAAGATGCTGGTCTTTACCCAGTTCAGGGAGACCACCGCGCCGCTGGCGGCTTTTCTAGGCAATATTTTCGGGCGCGCAGGCCTGGTGTTGCATGGCGGCACGCCGGTAGCCAAGCGTCGCGAACTCGTCAATCGCTTCCAGGAAGATGAACAATGCCCATTTTTTGTCCTGTCGCTCAAGGCGGGCGGAACCGGACTGAATCTGACCGCGGCATCACATGTGATCCACTTTGATCGTTGGTGGAACCCTGCCGTGGAAAACCAGGCCACCGACCGTGCCTGGCGTATCGGCCAGCACCGCAATGTGCTGGCGCACAAGTTCGTCTGCGGGGGCACCATCGAAGAGCGTATCGACGATCTGATCAGATCCAAGCAACAACTGGCGACGGATGTGCTCGAGGGCGGCTCCGAAATCAACCTGACAGAAATGAGCGACGCGGAACTGCTTGACCTGGTCAGACTCGACATTCACTCCACCGGAGAATGAAGGCATGAGCTACGGCTATTGGAAACCGTATGTGCCAGTCGCCAAGCGGCAGGCGCAGGCGGAGAAGGCGGCCGCGAAGGCGAAGAAGGCCGGGAAGGACCTGCATCCGGTACGCATCGAGGGCCGGGCTATCGCCAGAACCTTCTGGGGCAAGGCCTGGTGCGACAACCTGGAAGCGTACAGTGACTTCGAGAACCGCCTGCCACGCGGGCGCACCTATGTACGCAACGGCTCGGTCATTGATCTGAAGATCGAACCGGGCAAGGTGCGGGCGCTGGTGGTCGGGTCCAGTCTGTACCACATTGAAATCGGCATCACCGCCGTGCCAAGCATCCAGTGGAAGTTGTTGGCGAAGGAATGCACCGACGCCATCGCCTCGCTGGTCGAACTGTTGCAGGGCAAACTCTCGAAAGCGGTGATGGAGCGCATTTGTCAGCCGAAGACCGGGCTTTTCCCTACGCCTAAGGATATCCAGCTTAGTTGCTCCTGTCCGGACTGGGCAACGATGTGCAAGCATCTCGCCGCCGTGCTCTACGGCGTCGGCGCGCGCCTGGACGCGCAGCCAGAACTTCTCTTCGCGCTGCGTCAGGTGGATGCCAATGACCTGGTGACTCAGGCAGCGGAAGCGTCCGTCAAAACCAGAAAAACACCGGCCAAGGGCAAGGTGCTCGACGATTCTCAACTTGCCGATGTGTTCGGCATCGAGATGGATATTCCCGCGGACTTGCCGGAGACGAAGAAGAAGGCTGGAACCCGCAAGTCGAAGGCGGCGGAGCCGCCTGCCGTCGTGTCCAAAATACCGGCCAAGAAGAAGATCAGGGCGACAACGCTGAAAAAGTCAATGTCGATGACAGATTCACGGCTCCGGAAAGCGCACACGCCGGCTACAGAAAAGCCTGCCGCTGTCCGCAAATCAACCAACGTCGCCCCCGGAAAGCCCGCATTGCAGAAGGTCGCCGCCAGCACTCCGGCTCGAACAAAAAGGAAAAAAGCGCAGACCTGATCCGATCTGCATTCCCATCGCAGGCATCCGCGACCCTTTCTACGCGGATGTGCTCGACGTCCGCAGTCAGAACCTCGCCAGTCGTGCGAACGATCTCGAGCCGTGGGCCCGCACGTTCGGCGTCCGGGCCTTGTGAGGAATGGTAAGAGGCCTGCGCGGGCATAGAATTCGTCTGTTCGGACATGTGGCGGCCTTATATTCGGGTCATTCGGGAACGTTGTTCACAAGCCGTGCATATTCTCGATCGCTTTCACATCGTCGCCAAGATGAACGACGCTTTGGATGAGGTGCGCGCCGCGTAGGCGCAAGCACTGACACGCGATGGTCGTGAGCCGGTCCTGAGAGTTGCTGCGGTACAACCTCAAAAGTGTCGGGGCCACTCTGCTGAAGGCAGACCTCCAGCAGCTCTGGACCTACCAGTCGGCTACTTGCCGCCACGTGGATATCCCGATGCGTATCTACGCCTAAGATCACTTCGTTGTGTTCGGATGAGTATCCATAAGGCACTCCTGTCTTCAGTAAGGCGTATTGCCAATCCCTCGACCCGGACAGGACACTCACGGTGCAAGACAAAGCTCCTATGAGGTCACATGCCTGGGGCCCGACAATACTGGGGAACGCTTCGAACCCATAGACAGGTCAACGCCAAGGCCGATTTGCCAATCCCAGCACGGGTCAGATAGGTCAGGCGTTCAAGACCATATTAGACTGAGTGTCCCAGCACTCGGCCTTGCGGCTCATGCTGCAAATGAGGCCTTTGTCTGTCAGGCGTCTTTGGTCATCATGACTCGCGTATTGACTCCCACGATCTGAATGCACCAAAAGACCCGGAGCAGGCTTACGAGCAATAATCGCCCTATCGCGGGCCTGGAGCACAAGATGGCGCTGAACCTCCCCCCGGCTAAAACCGGGGGGAGGTTCAGGTCTTGGAGTAAGACCTCCGTACCAAAACTCATCCTTTGCGCGGGTATTACCTGCCGGTCGCAGTTTCAAGGCACATTCGAGGACCCGGGCATGACCTGGGCCACGAAGACTATCGGCGACATAGAACCTTGCCACAGCATCAACAAGCAAGGAACCTTGGTGGTTATCATTCCGGTTATGTCTAACCGGTACGGGTTGACTCGAAATATGTCTATACAGCGGGTCGGCGAACGAATCCGGGGGCTTACGATATCGCCTGCGGCCGCTGTGGCCGTATAAGCCTACCCAGAGAGACTACCCGCAAACGGGGCTCTCGGGTGGCAAATACTGTCAGTACTGGGATTTTTTGCGGCCTCTTCGGAGCTCCCTTGCTGACGGCATCGATGTCGTGGGCCGCAAAGACGCCGTTTGCCAGATCAACCCTGAGGGTGTCTTCTCCATGGTTGTCCCCTCTCGATTCGGAATTGCACGAAGGCGAGATATCCTTCGTTGCCCACACCTTGGGCGCACAGTCGGCTCTTTCCACCGGCTTGCAAATTCCCCTGTCAGGGAGAGCCCGCCTTCAAACGACGCTCGACTTTCCCCCAATAGCATTATAGGTGACAATGCCTCTCCGATGCTGCCCTTTGCGCGCCAGATCTCCTTGCGAGCGGGTCGCGCCCTGGAGCGGCGCAGACCAGAACGAGATAGGAATGGACAAAATCAAGCTAGGGGACACGACAGGCGCTCCAAAAGACGGCCGTTCCGTTCATCCCTTAAAAACCTTACTCCTTGAAGAGCAACTGCGCATCTTTTGTGAAGGGTTCACCTGGCAGCTCCTAGCCAATATTGCGGTCGCGACGGCCTGTCTCGTCTTATTTGCCCGACCCGTAGCTTTCAGCATACAAGGCCTTTGGTGGGTCGCGCTGGTCGCGAGCGCGGGCGCACGGTTTTTCCCAACACCTCTCCTCCATCCCGCTTCGGGCCTCACTAGGCGCGCGCGCCACATGCGGCTCGTTGCTTGGCAAGGACTCGACGGACTGCTATGGGGTATTTTGATTCTTCTCATTCCCTATCCTCATGGCGGCACCAACCCCCCTTTCTTGGTTGCGATTATCGTCGGCCTGACGTCAGGGCCCATCCCCTTTCTCAGCATGTTGCCAGGCGCCTTCGCGGCCTTCGCGATTCCTCCCGGCCTGGCGCTTGCGTGGCGCGAATATGCTCGCGACAGCGGCGGCAATGGCCCGTCAATGGCCGTCGCTGTCCTCAGCTTGCAAGTCGTGGCCATTATGATTTCGCGGTTGAGCGCCCTCACGATTCGAGAGCGAATTTTACGAAACTTCCGCCTCCACAGCCTTGTCCGTCGCTCGAAGCGACGCGAGGCAGCCGTGCGCATGCTCCTCGAAGCCTCTCCGGACCTGATTGGATTGCTGGACGATAAAGGTAAATGGCAGCTTGCCAATAAGGCCACCCTGGAGATCTTCGGTTTGGTGCGTGAGGACCTCGTACAGGTTGATCGCGACCAGCTTCTTAAGACGATCCAAGATCCCGACATTCGCGACAGCCTGGGCCACTTCATAGGTCGCCCCGGCCAGACCATCGCGCGCGAAGAAATCCTTCTCCGGCAGTCTCATAAGGCACCGCATGTACTGGATCTCTTGCGCTGTCAACTCCCTGCCGCGGTTGGCGGAGGCTCGCTTTTAATCGGACGCGACATCACCACGCACAAACGCGAGGCCCTAGCTCGCCAACTCAAAGATCGTTTGACCGATGCTTCGCTTCGCGGCGAGAGCCCTGATAAGGCGCTCGGTGCGATTTTGTGTGCGATCGCAGACCATCTCGATTTATTGTGGATTGCCATGCTCCGCGTCGATGAAATGGGCACGCCTTTAACGATCGCGCAAGGAGGGCGCCTGCATCTTGATACCCAAGCCGCTATGTCCTTAGCCTTGGCTCCCGCAGACCCTCCTCACCGCATCGTCTACCCGCTCACTCACAACGGGCTTCACTATGGCGCCATGGCCTACCGCCCACTTATCCCGGAGGCCTTGTCGAGTGAAGCCAAAGAGTGGTTAGCCCGCATATCCTGGGACATCAGTTCGGTCTGTGAGCTCGATGCCGCGCAAAATCGACTGCGGACTCTCGCGCATTATGATGAACTGACCGGGCTTCCTAATCGCGCACTGTTTTTGCGACTCCTCCGGGAGATTGTCGAAGACGCAGCCGAGCACGACGTCCTGCAGGCCCTGCTGTTTTTGGATCTCGACCGATTCAAAGATATCAACGACTCTTTTGGTCACGCAGCCGGTGATCGCCTTCTGATCGAGATCACGGCCCGATTGCGCCAGACCGCACGCCGTGGTGACGTAATTGCCCGACTGAGTGGGGATGAATTCGCCATCATCCTCCGTCGTGCAGGGCACATGGACGATATCGAAAATGTCCTTGCACGTTTTCTCACGGCGATACGCGCGCCGATACGGATAGGCACAGACCAGGTCTCGACCCAGGCCAGCATCGGGCTCACGGTGTTCCCTCTAGACGAAAGTAGCCCTCAGAATCTTTTGCGCCATGCCGACCTCGCCATGTACGAGGCCAAACGCCAAGGGCGCAACCGGTGGTGCCTCTACGAACCCTCCCTCGATACCGCTACCCGGGATCGCCAGGCGCTTCAGCAATGTCTCCGCACGGCGCTTGCAAACGACCTCTTTGTCCTTCATTACCAACCCCAGATTGAGCTGGCGACGGGGCGCGTCGCGGGCGTCGAGGCCCTCCTCCGGTGGCGCGACCCACACCAGCAACCCCAATCTCCTGAGGTGTTCGTACCAATCGCGGAGGAATCCGGCCTTATTGTCCCACTGGGAGAATGGGTCTTGCGAGAGGCTTGTCGCCAACAAAAAGCCTGGATGGAGCAAGGCCTAACGCTCCAGATTGCCGTCAACCTTTCGCCTAGCCAATTTCAGGACCCTGACATTCATCACCGGGTCTGTGACGTCCTCCAGGCGAGCGGCACCGCCATGCATCATATTGCCCTCGAAATCACCGAACGAGCCGCCTTTGCGGATCCCGCCCGAGCCCGGCTCACCCTGAATGCGTGGCAGCAACGGGGCTTACAATTCGCCATTGATGACTTTGGTACGGGTCAGGCGTCGCTCAGTTACCTCACGGATCTCCCGGCCGCCCTTATCAAAATCGACCGAGGGTTTATTGCTCCCCTTCCTCATGATCCGCAACACCGCACCATTGTCGCAGGTGTCATCCAGATGGCCCATCAACTCGGCCGTCGCGTACTAGCCGAGGGGGTGGAGACTCAGGCCCAATGGGATTGGCTCATAGCGCAGGACTGTGATCTTGCGCAGGGCTTCGTGATCACGCGTCCCATGGCTGCAGAGGCCCTTCCCTTGTGGCTCATGCAATGGCTTGACGCGCACTCCTTGAGTACGGAGGAAGGCATTTTTGTGGCGGCGCAGTCCCTAGCCAAGATCGCCTAAGACCGGCTCCGCTGGAAAGTGCCGGATAAAGCGCTTCGGGACGGCTATTCTTACCAGCAGACATGACAGTCGACAACACCTGCGGCCTAGGGGCACAAATCTTTCACCACTGGGCGCGCTCGCCTGCGGCTTGCGACTGCCCGGGTGCCGGCCGTCTCCTGGGAGCGGACTTCATCCATGTCCTGGCATGAGCATTCGTGTCCACGCACCCTTAGGCCTTGGATTTGTCCCGGCCTTTAGCCCAGTCGTCATGGTGGGGGTTCTAACTGACTCGTTTGCGGTCGTTGCCTTTCTCTGACCCTCCTTTGGAGGGTCACTGGCACACACACCTATTATTTCAAATAACAAGACCCACATCGGTCATCATCTGGGCAACTTTATTCCCACTCCAGAATGCGCCCTATCGGGGACAATAGAACAAGATCAACCTATTTTGTAGGCTTATCTTCGTGAAAAAACCGGTACCCTTCCCCTTTAGCCTTCGCGTCGTACATAGCCCGGTCGGCTTTTTTGAGCAAGATCTCGGCACTTGTCCCGTCTCGTGGGTAGATGGCAATGCCAATACTGGGTTTTACGGTAATCTGCCCTGTCTCAAATACACAGGCTTGTGCGGTCCTTTTAATCATGAGACGGGCAATGCGTGATACGGCCTCATCTTCGCTAACCTCCATAAGTAGACAAAGAAACTCGTCTCCTCCAATACGACTGACAGTGTCTCCTTCTCTCGCACACAGCTGGAGCGCTTGGCCAACGCTCCTTAAGACTCGGTCTCCGGTCTCATGACCGTAGGTGTCGTTTATCACCTTAAATTTATCAATGTCTATAAA
>JAJYPQ010000218.1 GCA_021795255.1 Pseudomonadota bacterium | reverse complement strand
TCTTTTTGAGCCAGTTGGTAGCGGTGGCAACCAGCCTGCGCCCGGACCCCGCGCGCCGCGTGTGGCTGGCGCTCGATGAGATTCCCATTCTCCTACCATCGCCGACCATTGGCACGGTCTTGAGCGAGGGCCGAAAATTTGGATTGGGGGTCATCATGGCCGCCCAGGCGCTCGGTCAGTTCAAGAGCCGCGTCGGCCAGGATGAGGCGGCCGCGCTCTTGAGCATGCCCAAAACTAGACTCCTGTTGCGGGTCGGCGATGGCGAGACGGCAGAGTCGCTGTCGCGGGAGATCGGTGACCGCCATATAAAGCGTCGCCAGGTCTCTGAAACCCAGTCGAGTAGCGGCGGCGAGCACGGCAGCTCCTCACACGGCACGTCCACGGTCTGGCAGGACACCACCGAGCGCGCGGTTTTGCCTAGTGAGATCATGGCTCTGCCTGACCTCACGGGATTTTTGAGGGTCGAGACCACGACCATGCGCGTGCGGCTGGCGTGGCAGGCGTACCCCACGGTTGCGGAGGACTATCAGCCCATCCCACCGCGGCCCCTACCTGTGCCCGCCGAATCCTAATCTTTTCCTTTCCTCTTTGAGGCCCTTCGGGGCCTCTTTTTTTGGCTGGCAGCGTCAGGCAATTTCCGCGCGTGCAGCTAGGGGCAGGACATAACCAAGGATCAGCAGATGAAAGCGTTTTTCTTTTCAATCGTGGACGCCTGGCGCGAGTGGACGCTGCCCCGCAGCCACCGGCGGCGCATCCGCTCCGCTCGCCGGGTGCTCGCCAAAATCGACGGCTGGGAGGCCCCGCGCATCTTTGGCTACCTGCGCAAGATCGACCCGCTGGCGTTCGAGGAACTGACCCTGGAGGCCTTCGCGCGCTCCGGCCACCGTATCAAGAGAGGCCGCCGCTACTCGGGCGACGGCGGCATAGACGGCCATGTTTGGTACGGCGCGCGCTGGACGCCGATCCAGTGCAAGCGGTATAGCTCCGCCATCAACCCCACCCACGTGCGGGCGTTTGCGGCGCTGGTCTATCCAAGGCAGGGATTTTTCGTCCACACCGGCCGCACAGGGCCGCAATCTCGCCAGGAGGCGGCCGGAGTCACGTTCATCAGCGGGCAAAAACTCATCGACCTTATCAAAGGAAACGGAGCACGCACATGAATAATCCAAATTCTTCAAACAATCCGAACCGGTATGGCGATCGCGCGCTTTTAGCCTCGGTAGCCGCCGCATTCGCCGCCGCGGTCGGCTGGGTGGCGGGCATCGAGGGCCTATACTGGTGGCACGACGGCCACGGGGTCGGCCCCGGCGTCCTCATTTCCATAGTGATAAGATGGGGCCTCGTGCCGATCCGCGAGCTCGGCGGCTGGCAAGGGCTCATCCCAGCCATGTGCGGTGTGCTGGCCGGGGTGTCGGCGGGCGTGGCGACTTGGCGCTGGGACACCCTCCCGTCAGAGCGCCATGTCCGAGGATTTATGCTGTATAGAGACCCTAAGCGCATCGCCACTGCGCTCCGGCCCGCCAAAACCGAATCGCCGGGCGTTCTCATCCATCCCTCCGTTCAGATCAGCCAGGCCCTGGAAACCCGCCACACGCTGCTAGTGGGTGGGTCTGGAGGCGGCAAAACGACCATTCTGTGGCCGCTCATCCAGCAGGCCCAGGCCCGTGGCGATAAGGTATTGCTGTTCGATAGCAAGGGGGATTTCACGGAAAAACTCTCCGGACAATTCACCCTCCTATCCCCCACCGACTCGCGATCCGCGCGCTGGCTCCTGGGCCACGATATTTTAACGAACATCGATGCCGCGGCCCTCACCGAAACCCTCATCCCCTCGGCCCCAGGCGGGGACAAAGAACCGATGTGGACCAACGGCGCCAGGGCTTTACTCCTAGGTGTTATCACCGACGTGCAGCGCAACCACAAAAACAAGTGGGGTTTCGTGACCCTGGCCTCGGCGGTCGCGCGTGCGCTTGCGGACTTCGAGACCCTAAAAGCCATCATCGCTCGCGAGGACCCCGCCATGCTATCCCTACTTGGCGGGGAAGACGCGGCGGCCCCCTCGCGCACCACCATGGGCTTTTTGGTCCAGGTGGCGACCTCAATCCGCCACGTCATCAACCTGGGCGTCGCCTCCAACGACCTTTCCAAGAACTCGATATGGTCGGCTTCCGCCTGGCTCGCCGGCAAAACACCGCCCCTCGCGGTTGTTGGGTTTAGAGACAGCGCCCGGAGTCTGTCTCAAGCGTGGGCCGCGTCTCTCATAGAACAGGTCACGCGCCAGGTCGGCGACATGCCGGACGCCGCGCCAGACCAGCGCCGCATCTGGCTGATCGTGGATGAGGCCCCACGCGCTGGCAAAGTGCCGAGCATTACCGATGCGCTGACCACAGCCCGGTCAAAAGGCCTGCGCGTGGTCCTCGGGATCCAAAGTCTGGCGCAGATCCGCGAGGCCTACACACGCGACACGGCCACCACCTGGGCGGGGCAGACGGCCACCAAAATTATCTGCCAGACCACCGCCCCCGAGGATCAAAAGTGGTGTTCGGACTTGCTGGGAGAGCGCGAGGTGGAGCGTTACTCGCACCAAACATCACAAAACTATCACAACGATAGCGGCGCCCAACACTCCTCGTCCTGGCAGCGCGTGCGCGAACCCGTGCTGCTCCCCGCCAGCTTTGGTCAGGAATTGCGCGTCCTGCCGGGCGGGCCCCGCGCGCTTCTCATGAGCGGCGGCGAGGCCGCATTGCTGGACTGGCCGTTTCCATCCCTCCAAAAACATCGCCCGGCCTATGTAGCGGCGCGGTGGACGCAGCCCGGCTATGCCCGCCCGGTATGGGGTAAAGCCCCGCCCGATGTGGCGGCCCCGCCTGCCACGACCAGCGGCGCTCGGCCGGAGGACAATAAATCCAAATCCAAAAAACCAGAGGCGCCAGCCGTCACAGTGACGATTCCCCAGCAAGTACAAGCGTCGGACCTGCCGGACTTTCCCATCACCGGCGCAGCACCAGAGAAATCGCCAGCGGGGGCCGTTGCTGAAAAGGCCATCGACCACCTGCTCGACGCCGCGGTACCGGGCGCGGCGCTGGCGGCCCGTATCCTGGAACTGGCGGGCATGACCGTCAGCCAGGCACCGGCGCCGACGACGCAGCCGACGACACCGGGGATACAACAGCGACCGAGCGAAAGCGAGGACGAGCGTGATTCTTCAGAAAATGACGGCATAGGAGATTAAAATGGGCACGATTCTGGTAATGTTGTTCGGATTCGGCGTGGCGATGCTGGTTGTGGACCCGCAATTCGGCTGCGCCATACTATTTCTCTGGGGGATTCTGTTCCTGGGATACCTGCCATGGCTGGTGCTGAAGGGCGAGGAACGAAAATAACGCCCTAACGCCCCGACGGTCACACTCCGACGAGGTGCCCTGGCGCGTGGTACCCACGCGACCAGTGGGCTCCTGGCCTCCCGTGCCTGCGCTTCATCCGTCTCCCGTGTCCTGCATGCGCCGTCCCATGCGCCTCCAAGCCGCTTGCGCGAGCCGCGCCCTTACAGCCTTCGCGCCAGCCGCAAAGGCCGCGGCTGTCACTCGGCCTGCCGGGCGCAACCGGCTCGCTGACGCGGCTTTTTGCGAGAGGCGATGGGTCGACGCAAGACGCAGGACACAAACCAGGAGACGGATATGGAAACGCGCAATCACAAACGGTCGGCAGAACACACAGGACAACCCGAGAGGGCTCCGGGTCTCAACAATCCGCAGGGGGGCGAAATCCCGATGAGCGACACGGCCGCCGACCTGCACGACATATGGCTCTTTTTGGGCATGAATGACCGCCGGATGCAGGCCGTTTGGGGCCTGTGCCAGGGCGAAGACCGCCGGTTCTACCGGCAGAAAGTGGCCGACATCGCCGAGATCGCGCGGACGATGCGCCGCCACACCAACGGGAGGACCATCTAATGGACGACATTTACCAGCAGGTCACGAACCAGATCCTTGAGGCCATGGAGACCAGCCAAGGCCAAGGCCGCAGGCTTTGGGACGCCCAGCCGTCGTTACCACTGAACCTTGCGACCGGCAAGCCCTACACGGGCATGAACACGCTCATCCTGTGGGGTGCCGCGATGGCACGGGGCTTTCAGTCGCCGTACTGGCTCACATTCAAACAGGCGCAGACCATGGGCGGCCAGGTCCGCAAGGGCGAGCGCTCCGAACTCTGCATCTTCTATAAGCCATGGGAGAGCACGGAGACGAACGCGGAGACCGGCGAGATGGAGACCAAGACGGGCGCAGTCTTGAAAAGCTTTCGCGTCTTTAACCTCGACCAGATCGACGGCATCGAGGCCCCGGCCACCGAGCCCCGCGGGGCCTTCGAGATTCTGGCCGATGCCGAAAGCCTTTTGCAGCACACGCCAGCCCCGATCCGCGAAGGCGGGGACCGCGCTTGCTACGTCCCGAGCGCCGACGAGATACACATGCCGGCACGCACGACCTTTGTGAGCCCCGAGGCCTTTTACTCCGTTGCCTGCCACGAGATGACGCACGCGACGGGCCACAAGAGCCGCCTTGACCGCGACCTTAGCGGACGCTTTGGGACAGAGGCCTACGCCATGGAAGAGTTGATCGCCGAGCTTGGGGCCGCCTTTCTGGCCGCCGAGATTAGCATCCTGCCCACGACCCGCGAGGATCACGCGTGCTATCTGGCGATCTGGATCAAGGTCCTGAAAGGCGACAAGAAGGCCATCTTCACGGCCGCCGCGCAGGCCTCCAAGGCCGCCGCGTTCATCAAGGGGCACGGCGAGGCGCAGACGGAGGCCGCCTAAACGCTCACAGCCCCCGGCCAGCGATGGTCGGGGGCTTTCTGCCGACCTGGTACCGCCCGTGCCAATTCCACGGCCGAAAAATCGGACTATTATCGGTGACGCATCATCGAAACGACTTGCTTAAATATGATTCGTCACCGATAATAGGCCCATAAAATGCGTTCGGAGATTACCCATGAGACGGAAGGTGGGCGACCACGCTAAAATCGCAAACAAGCGGGGCCGTCCAGCCAGCCCCATCGGACGCCATACCCGCAACGCCGAGGCGGCGCGGCGCTATCGGGCGCGGAAGAGGATGGAGAGGGAAGCCCGACGAGACCCGCGCCAGCCGTTGCGGTCGGCGATTATCGACCTGTCGGCCGTGGCGACGTGGAAGCGGGGTTAGTATGTGGAATGGGACAAATCGTGGTCCCCGAAATGGGGCGTCACTAACTCGCGTTCGCGAAAGACCGCCAGGCCATCCGAGCCGGCCGGCGCAACCGCTCCACGGGTGCGATCACGCGGGCGCTGTTGAAGGAGGTGGGGCGGCGGGCTGCACTAGATACAGCGCTGCCAACGCCCCGCTTGGACGGCCTCCCAGAGCGCCCATTCGCTGACCACGATCACGCCCGTTCGGATCCCCAGGCTCTGAGTCCAGGTCGCGCAGGGTGACCCCCTGGCGGTTGCGCCAGGCGAGCACATAGACCGTTCCCGTGGTCACATCCTTAGTAGACAGTAAGGTCGTCTGACATGCGCCCATTCTAATGCGGTGCCGCATAAAATGGACCCCGGGGGAAAGAGGGGGCGAGAGCGACGGGGCATGGCGACCGGTGATTATTGAACTGTACATCGAGGCGTGTCCAAACCTAATAACTCCGGATGTTGTCGTAAATAATCAAAAGCCCATGGTTGAATGTTGTATGCGAATCCTGATAAATTCCCAATGTTCGCCGACCGGTATAGTATTTTTTCGTGTACAAGTCCGCTAACTACACCGTTTCCAATACTCAGGTATTGAGTCCTCGTCTCATTGTCAATATATTCCCTTAATATGGTCTTTTCATGCGGCGTTAGATCATGAAGCCTTTTTACTTTTGCCTTCCTCCACATGATTTCTTCTAGGCGTTCTATTGGCCAGCGAACTGTCAAGGAAATGGGATCTGACAGACCCATTCCAAGAAGAACTGCGAACGATAACCCAAAGTACAATCTGTCATGAGAAAGCACGGCGGACATACCTAAACCAGATATAAGCCATCGTGGTCCCCAAAGCAAAAGCGCTAGGACTACGATAAATCCCCATAGATAGCGCTGCAACACCCTAACCCATTCTATGGCAGCCGCCATCCATTCTGATTCCGCCATCAGGAGTCCTTACCACATCGCGATCGTGTCATAGAGGATGTCGCCGCCTCACGAAAGAGTCGTCTCATTCCAGTCCCCCATTGCCAAAAGGGCGGCAACGATATTCATAGTGCCGAGAGCCTCTCGGCGCGTGAAGGGTTGCCGGGGTTTGCCCTCACGATGAGCGGCTGCGTCGGTGAGGTGCTTAACGGCTCTGTGCAGGAACAAGAGGCGCTCATTTTTTAGCATTCCGTTTCGAGAATTATCATTATCATCTGACTGGTCTTGGGCAGCGGTCGGCGTCGTAGTGCTCTTCTTGGTGCAGAAACTGCGCTCTGACCGCGTAATGTCTTTGCCTAAACCATGCATAGTCCAGTAACACGCCAGAGCTTTCCGGCAGTCCTCGACCGCGTCGTCGTATTGCCCAAGCCATAGGTGCTGGCGGGCCTCTGTGAGACACGCAATGTAGTCGGTTTCCGCAGTGGCTTTCGGGAGAGCTGGGATCTCAAAAAGGAGGAAATCGCCGTACCCAACCTGCTTGAGGATGTCGATCCAAGCGCTTTGATTGACCGTAAAAACGATGTGTTCAGCTTTCATGCCCACATCCTCTTG
>JAJYPQ010000217.1 GCA_021795255.1 Pseudomonadota bacterium | reverse complement strand
TATGACCGCGACCCCGATCGGTTGCCTTAAGTGATGTCCGGTACCAAAGGACAAAGCCAGAGGGACCGCCCCGAGGATCGCGGCTAGGGTCGTCATCATGATGGGGCGAAAGCGTTGGAGACAGGCAGCTCGTATCGCCTGTTCAGGCGTATAGGCAAGACGGCGCTCTGCGCCCAGGGCAAAGTCGACTAGCATGATGCCATTTTTTTTGACGATACCCATCAACAGAAAGATGCCAATGATGGCAATGACCGAGAGCGGAATGCCGGAAAGCGTCAGGGCTAACAGCGCGCCGACGCCCGCCGACGGCAATGTCGACAGGATCGTGAGCGGCTGGGTCAAGCTCTCATAAAGGACCCCTAACACGATATAGATCGCGGCAATGGCCGCCAAGATCAGGAGGGGTTCCGCGGCCATCGATTGCAGAAAATACTTGGCATTACTCCCGAACTTGATGCGCGCGCTTTGGGGCAGAGCAAGGCCGGCTACGGCCTCTTTGATCTCTGTGATCGCCGGACCCAGGGCCGTGCCTCGGGCGAGGTTAAAGCTGATGGTCGCCGCCGGAATCTGGTCGTCATGACGCACCGAAAGGGGGGTCGCGGTCCGAGTGAAGTGGGCGATGGCGCTCAGTAAGACCGGACCCGTGCTGCCCGCTACGTACAGCTCTTGGAGATCGCGCGGTGCTACAGACAAGGATCGGCGGGTTTTCAGAATGACTTCGTATTGATTACGGGCCGCGTAGATGCGCGAGATCTGGCGCTGCGCATAGGCGTTGTTCAGTGCGGTGTCGACGGCGGCGACCACGACCCCGAGGCGCGCGCAGGCGGCCCTGTCGATGACGACCGAGATTTGCGGCTCGGGCTTATCTTGGTCTGATGAGACGTCGCGTAGGCCGGGCAGTGTCGCTATGCGCCGTTCGATCAGGGCCGTGACCGATCCCAAAGACTGAAGCGAGGGGTCAAGCACCGAGAATTGGTATTGGCCATTCGCGGCCCGGCCCCCAATAAAAATATCCTGAGCCACCTGCAGAAAGGTCTTCATGCCGAGAATGCGCGCCAATTGCGGGCGCAGGTGGGCGATGACGGCTTGCGCTGACAGGCTACGCTTGGCGCGCGGTTTTAAGCCAATAAAGAGTTTGCCGCGATTGGGCGTGCTAAACCCGTTGACGACCCCGACGCTTGAACTGACTGTCGCTACGGCCGGGTCCTTTTTCAGGACCCGCACGACTTGGCCTTGAAGCGTCTTCATGCGCGTAAACGACACGTTCGAGGCGGCGACCGTATTGCCAATGATAAGTCCGGTGTCCTCCTCCGGTAAGAAGCTTTTGGGGATGCGGATATAGAGGCCCACGGTCAATACCACCGTAAATAGCGTCAACACCAACATGGTGGTCCGGTGGGCAAGCGCCCAATCCAGGCTTTTGGTATAGAGAGCGAGCGACTGGGTATAGCCGCGGTCGAAGAACCGAAAGATTGGCGCCGACGGCGGGCCCTCGCGGGAGGGTCGCAACAGGTGTCCGCAGATCATGGGGGTCACTGTGAGCGAGACCAGGGCCGACAGGCTGATGGCGAGCGTCAGGGTGACCGCAAACTCGTGAAACAGCTGTCCGACTACGCCCGGCATTAGCGTGAGCGGGACAAAAACGGCAATAAGCGAGAGCGTAATGGATACGACCGTAAATCCGATTTCCTGAGCGCCCTTAAGGGCCGCTTCCAGGGGGCTTGCGCCGTGATCGAGATAAGTGACTATGTTTTCGATCATCACAATCGCATCGTCGACCACAAAGCCTATCGATATCGTTAAAGCCAACAACGAGAAGTTGTCTAAAGAAAAGCCGCATGCCCACATGCCGGCCAGGGTGCCGGCGATCGAGAGCGGAACTGTGACGCCGGCGGCAAGCGTCGGGGCCAAACGCCCCATGAAGGCCAACACGACGGCCAGCACGAGAATAATCGTAATCAAAAGGGTAATTTCGATATCGACGATGCTGGCGCGAATGGTAGTGGTGCGATCAGTGAGGATACTGAGGCGAATGTCGTGAGGGAGCCAGGCGCGAATCTCGGGAAGGCGCGTTTTAATGTGGTTCACAGTCGCTATGACATTGGCCTTAGGGGTCTTGGTGATCGTCACTAGGATGGCGGGTTTGGTGCCATCCCAGGCCGCGAGTTGGGTGTTGGCGACGCTGTTCGTCACGGAGGCGACGTCTGCGAGCGAAATGACTGACGAGCCTGCGCTTTTTAATACGATACGCCGGTAGCCGCGGGCATTATGGAGTTGGCCGTTGATGGCGAGGATATGATCGGTGTGCGGCCCTCTGAACTCCCCCAGCGGGGCCAGATCATTCGCGCCGCGCACGGCATTAAACACGTCTGCGCTCGTGAGCCCCGCGCGCGCCAGTGCGCGGGGCCATAAGGCGATCCGAACGGCCGGTGATTGCGCCCCGTTGAGCAGCACCTGGGCCACGCCTGACACCTGGGAAAGGCGTTGGACTAATAGCGTGTCGGCGACGTTGTAGATAGCACCGAGTGTCTCCGTTTTGGATGTGAGCGCCATCGTCAGGATGGGGCGCGAGGCGGGATTAAATTGTTTGTAGTAAGGGCGGTTCGGGAGATTCGTAGGCAGGTCGGGTAGAGCGGCGTTGATGGCCGCCTGAATGGCATAGGCATCGCTAGTCGCCCGCGTATCCGTCGAAAAGAGCAGGATGACGGAACTCGATCCGGTCGAGTTTACGGACGTCATTTGCGTAAGCCCTGGAATCTGACCCAGCTCCCGTTCAAGGGGGGCGGCCACGGTGCTCGCCATGGTCTGCGGATTGGCGCCCGGTTCGCTGACAAAGACTACGAAGGCCGGGAGCGGGATGTTGGGGACGGCGGCCACCGGCAGCAAACGAAAGCAGATAAGGCCGGCTAGCATCACACCCAGGGCCAGGAAAGTGGTGGCAATGGGGCGTTTTATGAAAGGTGCTGAGAAACGCATCGCTTACAAAGAGGGAGAGGAGACTGGGCGCGGCGCGCGCTGGCGACCGACGCGATCTAACGCTAGGTAAATGACGGGTGTGGTAAAAAGCGTCAGCAGCTGGCTTATGAGCAGGCCCCCTATGATCGTGATCCCTAGGGGCAAACGCAGCTCGGCGCCCGCCCCTCCTTCTAGCACCAAAGGGATGGCGCCAAAGAGTGCTGCGAGTGTTGTCATCACGATGGGGCGGAAACGCAACACTGAGGCCTCAACGATGGCGGCCTCCGGCGACAGACCCTGGCGCTGCGCTTCAATCGCAAAATCGACCATCATGATGCCATTCTTTTTAACGATTCCCATCAGTAACACGATGCCGACTAGGGCTACGATAGTGAATTGCGTATCGGTAGCCAGCAGCGCGCACAAAGCCCCTATGCCAGCCGACGGGAGTGTTGACAGTATGGTGAGTGGATGAATTGCGCTCTCATACAAGATCCCTAATATGAGATAGATCACAATCAGGGTCGCTACGATTATCCAGGGTTCATCGTGGAGCGCTGATTGGAACTGGGCGGCGGCACCCGTGAAGGCGCCGTTGATAGAGGACGGTTCGTGTAAGAGCTTGGCGGTGCCCAAGATCGCGTGTTCGGCGGTCCCGATCGCGACCGACGGCGCTAGATTAAAACTGAGTGTAAGCGATGGGAACTGGTTTTCCCGGGTGATGGCAAGGGGCACTTTGTGGACCGTGACGTGGGCGATCTCGGAGAGCGGCACTTGCGCATTGTTTGTGCCGGGCACGAACAAGGCCGCAAGATCCGAAGGACCGGTCTGAAAGCGATGATCGAGGCCGAGAATGACGCGATACTGGTTATTCTGGGTATAGATGGTCGAAATCTCGCGTTGACCATAGGCGTCATAGAGGACGTTTTCGATGGCTTGCATCGTGACGCCGAGCATGGCCGCGCGCCCGCGGTCGACGTCAATGGCTGTTTCAAGACCCTGCTGGCCGCCGCTTAAGGCGACATCTCGTAAAAGAGGGTTTGCCCGTAGCCGCGCGACGAGGAGGCTTGCAAAGTGCTTGAGAGGGCCGCGATCGGTATCGGTAAGCAGGTATTGATACTGGGCCTCGGAGACGCGCGAGGACAAAGTGATGCCGCCGATCGGTCGTATATAACACCGCAGCCCCGGAATGGCCGTTAAGGCCCGCTGCAAGGCACTTTGAACGCGTGCGAGCGGGGGGCGAGTGCCGATCGGACGCAAGGTGATGGTCAGACGGCCGGTATTGGGTGTTGGGTTGGTGAGCCCGGTGCCGACCAGGGAGGTGACATTGGCCACCGCCTTATTCCTACGAATGATGCGCATCGCACGATTCTGAAGGGCTTGCAAAGCGGGTAAGGAGATGTCGCCACGGGCCTTGGTTACCGCGGCGAGTTGTCCGGTATCTTGCGCGGGGAGGAGGCCCTTCGGAACGATCATATAGAGCCCCACGGTGGTCAGTATCGTGAGCCCAAAGAGGCCAAGTACAAGCGGGCGATGGCCAAGAACCCGCACCAGCGCTTGTCGATACCAGGTCCGTAAACGCAACCATTGACCCTCCATGAATGCGCTTGGCGCAGCGCGTGAGACCGATAACGGCCGCAGGAGGTGGGCGCACATCATGGGTGTCAGTGTAAGTGAAACGAGGGCCGACATGGTCACCGCGACCGCCAAGGTCACCGAGAACTCGCGGAAGAGACGCCCGACTAAGCCCGGCATAAAAAGCAGCGGGATAAAGACCGCCACTAACGAGACGGTGAGCGACAGGATCGTGAATCCGATCTGTCGCGCCCCTTCATAGGCGGCCTCCCGGGGAGCGAGCCCGGCTTCCATGAAGCGTGTGACGTTTTCGATCATGACGATAGCGTCATCGACGACAAAGCCCGCGGCGACTGTCAGGGCCATCAACGACAGGTTGTCGAGGCTAAAGTCGAAGGCGTGCATGACGGCAAAGGTGCCGATCAAAGACAGCGGCAAGGCGGCCGCCGGAATGAGGGCCGCGCGCCAACTCGGAAGGAATGCGAATATGACCAGAATGACGAGAATGACTGAGGTGGTGAGTGTCAGCTCCACATCCGTTATCGAGGCCTGTATGGTCGCGGTGCGGTTGGCCACGACATGCAGGTGAATGTTGGGCGGTAGCGATTTTTGCAGGGACGGGAGTTTCGCTTCTATGCGCGCCACGGTCTGAATGATATTGGCATGCGGTTCGCGTTTGACGTTGAGGAGTACCGCCGGAACCCCGTTATAACTGGCCGAGACGATGTTGTTCTGAAGTCCGGAGCGCGCCGAACCCAGATCTCCTAGAGTGACAGGCGCTCCTTTGACTGAGGCAATGACGACCTGACGAAAGCTCCGTGTCGTCGTCAGTTGATCGGTAGCCCCTAAGGAAAATGCTTGGGCATAACCATTGAAGCTGCCTTTGGGTCCGTTCTGATTGGCATTACTGAGGGCGGTCCGAATATCCTCAAGGGAGAGGCCGTAGGCGGCAAGCCGCGTCGGGTTGATGCGGATGCGCAAGGCCTTCTTCATATCCCCTTCCACCGTGACCTGGCCGACCCCCGAGATTTCGCTGAGAGCGGGTTGTAAAAGGGTATCGGTGGCATTCGCTATGGCATAAAGGGGTGCTGTGTGGGACGTCAGGGCGAGGCTGAGGATAGGGGCATCGGCCGGGTTGACCTTCGTATAGACTGGCGGATAGGGAAGATTCGGTGGCAGGGTGGCGGCTGTGGCATTAATGGCGGCCTGCACGCCCTGGGCCGCCGAATCAAGCGATTTAGTCAGCTTGAATCGTAAGGTAATCGCGCTTGTACCCATGGAGCTCACGGAACTCATAGCGGCCAATCCGGCGATTTCCCCCAGTTGGCGTTCGAGCGGCGCTGTGATCAATTCCGACATGGTAGTGGGGCTTGCCCCCGGGAGCTTGGTGGTGACGAGGATCGTCGGGAAGGCCACCGATGGCAAAGACGCGACCGGTAAAGCGCGATAGCCGAGGACCCCCGCAAGCAGCAGCGCCACGGCGAGCAGCGTGGTCGCAATCGGTCGGTCGATGAAGGGCCGCGAAATGTTCATCGCGGGCTTCGCATCGTAGCCGTCTTAGCCGGCGACGGTAGAATGCGAATGCGGGAGTGCGGGCGCAGTTTGGAGGCACCCACGACTACGACTTGATTACCGGTTTTGAGCCCCGATTTTATGACCGTGATCTGTTGGTTAGAAAATCCTATGTGTACCGGGATCACCGCGACTCGAGCGACTGGCCGTGGTTTCTGGTTCCCGGCTTTCGTGCTTACCGGCCGTGGGGCCGGCCGTACCCCGTAGACAAAGGTGCCCGTGGGGCCTTGGCGGATGGCAAGCGAGGGTACAACTAGGACGTGCCGGTCGGTGCGGACTGTCAAACGGACATTCACGAAGGCCCCAGGCCATAGCGCCAGAGACGGATTCGGAAACCGCGCCTTGAGGGTCAGGGTGCCGGTCGCGGGGTTAATGACATTGTCGAGTACCGCGAGCCTTCCGGAGCCGAGGACGGTGGGATGGTGGCCAAGCCCGGTGAGGGCCGTGACTTGGCTTTTTCGTGATGCCAGGGCCTTTTGGATCGGGAGCAGATCCTGTTGCGGCAAACTGAAGACGACAAAGACCGGTTGCAGGGTGGTAATGGTCACGATCCCGCCACTGAGCCCCGGGGTCACGATATTGCCGGCGTTGATATTCAAAATGCCGGTGCGACCCCCGATCGGGGCGCGGATACGGGTATAACTGAGGTTT
>JAJYPQ010000216.1 GCA_021795255.1 Pseudomonadota bacterium | reverse complement strand
GGCTGTGTGGGTGGCGAGCGTTTTCCCTATAAGCCACCTGAATCCTCATTTTCTGCCTCTGTTGAATTTCGAGTCGGTACTTGTCATGGAGTACATACCGCCGAGAGTCTGACGAAGAGGTAGGGTTACGGCGGAAACGATGCTGCTTTAGAAGCGGCTTTGGGGATTGAGACGCCCAGGTTTGTGCGGGATCTAGCCTTCGATGGACCGGCCCTGACGTTGATGATTCCCGCGGACTTCCGTCCTGGTAAGCGGTTTGGGGTGCCCAGAGTGGTGGAAGACTACCCAACCTGACCCTGCGGGCGGGGCGCACCAAGCATCTCAACTTCTTTCAGCACGAATGCGTCTCGGGGACTCCGGATGTCGCGGGTGAAGCTCCTGAATAGGCCAGTGCGCCAGATAAAGGCGATCCTCGTGTTCTGCCGAGAGTTGTCTTTTCGCGGTGACGCGCTTGACGGGAGGGCCCGCCCCCAAGGAGTCATGCGTCTGTGCTAAGTCTACCTGGACTTGACCGTGGTGTGATGGGTCTCCGAGGTCGGGGAGCGCCGTCGATGGGGCCTGAGCCCGTGGTCATGGCACTGTTACGATCATGGCCGCAACGCTCGCCGTGCCGAGCAAAGGCGTATCCGGCCTTGATGACGGGCATATTGCGGGATGCGGGTCCGGGTTCCCGTCACCTCAACGCCCCGGGTGTGGTGACCCCGACGTTTTTATGGCAGAACTGACGACCAAACGCACCGCTTGAGCTCGGCCGTGTACCGGGAGTTATTGCTGCGCTTGAGCGTGGTGACCAGGGCCACGGCCACGTGGTCATGGAGGACTAGCGCGCAGCTTCGTCGAAGGTATTATCGCTAGTCTTCGCGTAGGCTTCGTGTCTTGTCACTTCGGGTCGGCGCGCAGGCCGACTCCGCAGCCTTTCCTCATCTCCTCCTGACGGCCGCGCTGGCCCAGGGACGTCTGGTCCCTCAGTAAGGCCTTGTTTTCGCAAATCTTCTTCTACCGGGCATGAACCTTGCTTTACCGTCCGACACTCTTCACTGGGGAACTCGCATATGGCTTGGGTTTATTTGGGGATCATTATCGTGTTCTTTGTTGCCTCTATTGCTTTTACCGAACTCCTTGAACGCTTGCGGAGGATGTAGATGAGTCTCTTTGCGGTGATTGGACTGGTCCTTGGGGTGGGTCTTTTTGTCTATCTCTTGATATTTCTCTTGAACCCGGAGCGCTTTCTATGACCTCGGCTGTTGAACTGATTATTGCCGTGCTTTTCGCGACCATTGCTTTGGCGATCCCACTTGGGGGCTATATGGCGCGCGTTTATGCAGGTGAGCCGTTTTGGGCGACTCGCCTCTTGGGGCCGGTTGAGCGCATGTTTTACCGGTCGGCGGGCGTGCATCCCGATGAAGAAATGGACTGGAAGCGCTACGCAGTGGCGCTGCTCATATTCAATCTTTTTGGGACCGTTTTTCTCTATGCCCTGTTGCTGTGGCAGCATGGACTACCCCTTAACCCCGAACACTTTCCGGCCGTTACGCGCGCACTGTCTTTCAATACCGCCGCGTCTTTCGTGACCAATACCAATTGGCAGGCCTACGCCGGCGAGTCCACGATGAGCGACCTCGCGCAAATGTTGGGGCTTGCTGTCCAAAATTTCCTATCCGCCGCCACTGGTATCGTCATTGTGCTCGCCATTATCCGCGGGCTGGTGCGCTCGCGCACCAAGTTCCTGGGAAATTTCTGGGTCGATATGACTCGGACCGTGCTCTACGTCTTGCTCCCCTTGTCGGTTATTTTGGGGCTGATATTGTTAGAGCAGGGGGTGCCGCAGACCTTAGGCGCCTATGTTCACGCCCACCTCATAGCGCCCTTTATCAGTGGTAAGGCCCATGTCGTCCACCAGACAATTGCGCTGGGTCCAGTGGCTTCGCAAGAGGCCATAAAGCAACTCGGTAATAATGGCGGGGGCTTTTTTAACGCCAATTCTGGTCATCCGTTTGAGAATCCCACGGCTTTTACGAACTACCTGGCCATGATTGCCATGATCCTGATCCCGACCGGGCTTGTGTTCATGTTTGGTCATATGGTGAAGGACAAACGCCAGGCGGTCATGATTCTTGGCGTGATGTTGGCGCTTTTTATCCCTTTGGCGCTCGTCAGTGCCCACTATGATCTCGCCGGTAACCCGGTTTTCGCGGCCCTTCATGTGACGCAGGCCCATACGGCGGCCAACGCTGGTGGCGGCAATACCGTGGGCGTCGAGGACCGTATCGGGGTGGCTGGCTCTACTCTTTTTGGCACTCTCGCCACAGTGACATCGACGGGTGCAGCGAACAGCGCCTATGACTCGTTTATGCCCATGTCCGGTCTTGTGAACCTATTCTCTATGCAGTTAGGGGAGACGGTGTTCGGTGGAGTGGGCTCTGGGCTTGCGACCATGCTGGCATTCGTGGTCTTTGCCGTGTTCCTGGGTGGGCTTATGATCGGGCGGACGCCAGAGTACCTCGGCAAGAAGATCGAGTCCTTTGAGATTAAAATGGTCTCGCTCTCCATTCTCGTTATGCCGCTTCTGGTTCTGATCGGAACGGCCGTGGCCGTGTCTTTTGCCGCCGGTCGGGCCGGCGCCTTTAATCCAGGCCCGCACGGTTTCAGCGAGATACTGTACGCCTTTACGAGCGCATCCAATAACAATGGCAGCGCGTTCGGCGGCCTGAGTGCGGACACAACGTTCTACAACGTAGCGACTGGTCTTTGCATCCTGTTTGGGCGTTACTGGAGCTACTTGCCGCTTCTCGCTATGGGCGGGGCGCTTGCCAACAAGCAAAAGCTGCCGGCGAGTGCCGGTACCCTCGGTTCCCACGGGCCGCTTTTCGCAAGCCTTGTGATTGGCGTTGTTCTTCTAGTCGGCGCGCTTAACTTCTTTCCTGCGTTGGGCCTAGGCCCCATCGTCGAACAGTTGACGCATGTTTCTACGCACCTTGCCTCGAAATAAGGAGAGGACATGAATTCGAAAGCCACAACTACCGCTCCGGCCATTGCCTGGGATCGTCTGGGATGGGAGGCTTTAGGAGACAGTTTCCGTAAGCTGAATGTTCGTCATCAGCTCCGCAACCCCGTGATGTTTGTCGTCTACGTGGGATCGTGGCTTGTTCTGGCGCTTTTTTTGCGCGATCTCTTTACCCACAAGGACGCCGAGCTCGGTTTTACCGGGGGCGTCGACATATGGCTTTGGCTTACACTCCTTTTTGCCAATTTTTCCGAGTCTCTGGCGGAGGGACAGGGGAAGGCGCAGGCCGCCAGCCTACGTCAGGCCCGTCATGAGGTCGAGGCCAAACGCCTGAAGGAACCGCGTCTCGACAGTCCTTTTGACATTGTGGCGGGCCCGGCCTTACGTGTGGGCGACCATGTTCTTGTCCAGGCCGGCGATATTATCCCGTCCGACGGGGAGGCGGTGCTGGGTGTGGCGTCGGTCGATGAGAGCGCTATTACCGGGGAAAGCGCCTCGGTCATTCGTGAGGGCGGTGGCGATAGAAGCGCCGTGACGGGCGGCACCAAGGTGTTGTCGGATTGGCTGGTGGTGCGCATCACAAGCCAAGCAGGCGAGACATTTCTTGATCGCATGATCAAGATGGTGGAGGGTGCATCGCGCCGTAAAACGCCAAACGAGATAGCACTTGGGGTCTTGCTTGTCGTGTTGACGCTCGTGTTTTTGGTGGTGACGATCACGCTTTATCCGTTTTCCTGGTACGGCGTCCATTATGCGGCCCATGCGGGGCATGTCGTCAGCATTACGGTTCTAGTGGCGCTCCTTGTTTGCCTTATCCCGACCACGATCGGGGCTTTGCTTCCGGCGATTGGTATCGCTGGCATCATGAGGCTGTTGCGGGCCAATGTAGTGGCGACGTCGGGGCGAGCCATAGAGGCCGCTGGCGATGTCGATGTCTTGTTTCTTGATAAGACTGGCACGATCACCTACGGCAATCGTCAAGCCGCGGCGTTCTATTCAGTCGAAGGGGTCACCGATGAGCGGCTTGCAGTCTGTGCTAGGCGTGCATCGGTGGCCGATGACACTCCCGAAGGCAAAAGTATTGTAGCGCTTGCTCAAGACCGCTTCCCAAGACCCTTTGAAGCGCTCGACGAAGCTGCGGTCTTGGTTCCCTTTAGCGCCGAGACCCGGATGAGCGGCGTCGACGTAGGTGGCCAGCAGATTCGTAAGGGTGCCCCAGATGCCATGCGCGCCTGGGTCTTGCAGCGTGGGAGTGTATGGCCAAAAGGTTTAGACGGGATCGTAAAGAAGATCGCGGAGAGGGGCTCGACACCGCTTGTCGTGTGTGAAAATAGCGAGGCTTTAGGGGCAGTTGAATTGAAGGATATCGTGAAAGCCGATATCAAGGAGCGCTTTGCAGCGCTTCGAAAGATGGGTATTCAGACGGTTATGGTAACAGGCGATAACGCGCTTACGGCGCGCGCCATCGCCGCTGAAGCGGGCGTCGATGATTTTATGGCCGAGGCCAAACCCGAGGCCAAGCTTGCCCGTATCCAGGAGTACCACAAGGAAGGGCATATGGTGGCCATGACCGGCGATGGCACAAACGATGCGCCTGCCTTGGCGCAGGCCGATGTTGCTTTGTGCATGGCAAGCGGCACCCAGGCCGCGCGCGAAGCGGCCAATATGGTTGATCTCGATTCGAATCCGACCAAGCTTTTGGAGATTGTTAGTATCGGCAAGCAGCTTTTGATTACCCGCGGCTCGCTTACGACATTTAGCGTCGCAAACGATGTCGCCAAGTATTTTGCCATCATTCCGGCTGCCTTCGTCGGTACCTACCCAGCCCTTGGGGCCCTGAATGTCATGGATCTGAGCTCACCTCAGAACGCCATTATGGCCGCCGTCATCTTCAATGCCGTCATTATTCCATTCCTTATTCCCCTGGCACTGAAAGGGGTTCGCTATAGGGCAGCGTCCGCGCGCGACCTCCTGCGGCGTAATATTTGGATCTATGGGGTGGGCGGCATAATCGCGCCGTTTGTGGGCATTAAGCTTATCGATATGTTTTTGGCTTGGATCTAGGAGGCAGAGTGACACTATTTCGTGATCTGAGGGCGGCGCTTCTGGTGTTTGTATTTCTTACAGTCGTGACTGGCATTGTGTACCCTTTGGCGATGACGGGCATAGCCCAAGGGATCTTTCCGTATCAAGCGAACGGCTCATTGCTACGGCTGCGCGGGAAGGTGGTGGGTTCAGCTTTGATCGGGCAATATTTTCGGGGCAAAAACGTTTTTTGGAGCCGGCCATCGGCGACTTCGCCTGTGCCCTATGATGCGCAGGCCTCGAGTGCGTCAAACGTTGGGCCCAATAACCCGGTTCTCTTTCAGCATGTGGCCGCGCGCGTAAAGGCCGTGCGTTATGCGAACCCAAAGGCACAGGGTCCTGTGCCGATCGACCTTGTGACCTCTTCTGCGAGCGGTTTGGATCCCGATATCAGCGTCGCTGCAGCCGACTTTCAATTGGCTCGGGTCGCTCACAATACCGGTATTCCAAAAACACGCCTCCGTTCATTGGTGCGGCACTATACGAGCGAGCCGGCGCTGGGGTTCATAGGTGAGTCGGTCGTTAACGTGCTGAAGTTGAATCTCGCTTTGGCGCGGCTTGCAAAGGCTCATCCCTAGCAGAAATCGACGCTGTGTCCAGATATGGGCACAGCGATCTTCTCCCCTGGAACCAGAAGGCGGGCTAGGCGATTCAGACGCATGATGATCCTGCTTGCAATGTGGGCAGCCCGGTTTCGGGTGGTCTACGCCACGACGCCATTTCCACGGCCCAGACCCGGAGGGATGAGTCCGCCCAAGGGTTTGCAAAGACCTAGGGCCCAGCCGCGCATTCCCGGTAAGTTTTCCGTTCGCTAGGGCTCTAGCGGCATTTTCAAGCGGGCGCTGGCCCTCAGAGTGCTGCTTGACGCCTCAGTCGCCTGCGCACCTTTTGGTCTTGGCCAAAGCTCTGAGAGGCCACGCCCGTCCGGCTGGCGGGCCTGCCCGCGACGAGACGACTTTATTTGCATGACACCCGCCTTGGCTTTTAGCCTATCGTTCCTAGCGGCGATCGTCGTTTGTACTCCGTCCTACGGTCGGGGGCGGCCGAATGGCGTGCTAGCACAATGTGAGGGGACATCATGCCTGTGTGGGGCACCGCGGCACCTTTCCTTTGAGCGGGTCAGTGGATGCATCGGCTGCGAGCACAGAGACCGGACGGCCAAGGGGGTGACAGAGGCCGGGTTTATCCCCTGGCCGCATCGTCTTTCGCGGTGCGTTTGTCCACATCCTTCATAGCGCCAATCTCGGAGAGTATTATTACGCGGTCGACGACCAGGCCCGCGACGGGCTAGCTACGTCAGTCGGAGCCTGCGGAAATGCGACAGGGGGCAACCCTCCTTTGGGGTGACCCGCTAGATCCCGCAGCGAGGCTTTTTCCCGATTTCGTCGCGGTTTGTGGTTAGGCTAGCTGCCTTTCAGGCCCTGGTCCTTAAGGGGAAGAGGTGCGGGTAGGGTCTAGGATGGCCCTGGCATCCGTGGTAAGTTTTCCCGTTCGTCGGGTTTTAGGCACCGCTTTTCAGTATGATTCGGTCTTTGGTCTTACCCCAAACGGCCGAACCCGGCCCTTTAGGGTCCTTCGTTCTGGTGCTCAGCGATTCGTGCTGTGAGCGAAACAGATATAAAAATAGTGGGTGAATCTATGGCTTGGATTATGGCGTTGGTGTTTGTCGCGGTCTATG
>JAJYPQ010000215.1 GCA_021795255.1 Pseudomonadota bacterium | reverse complement strand
ACGGGACATTAAAACCGCTGCCTCTTCGTAGCGCGAACGCGCTCAGCTTCGAAACCCTGGCGCGGCGCATCAAGGCCGACATGAGGCCGCGCGCAATCCTTGATGATCTCGTGCGCACCCTGGCCGCGATGATCGCGGAGGACGGCCGCGTGCGCCTCCTGCGACAAGCCTATGTGCCCATGGTCCCCGAGGAGAAGCTCAACTTTTTGGCGCAGAACGTCGGCGATCACATGGCCTGCGCCTTCCATAACCTCGGCGAGAATCCGCCCTTCCTGGAGCGCGCCCTTTATAGGGATGCCCTGCCCCAAAAGGGCTTAGAGGCTGCGCGCCCACGAATAGAGGCAGCCGCCGACCAACTCCTTCAGACGCTTCACCGCGAACTGAGTCCTCTGGAGGGTTCGCCCGAGGCCGGGCCCGAGATGCGCCGCCTGCGCATCGGCATCTATTACTACGAAGACCACGCTCGCCTGCCGCAAGAAAACCTGGATGAGAATTCCGGCTAATCTCTGGCGCCACCTGCTTATCGCCTGCCTAGTCTTTCTGGCCTCGGGCTTTACCGCCCCACGCGGCGGAATCGGCGGCACCGGGGTGACGGCAATCGGTGTGATCCAAAGATTTGGCAGCATCTTCGTAAACGGCACCGAATACCTGCTCCTACCGACGACCCCTACCTGAGAGATGGTCACGACGCACAAAGCAAGGCCCTCCGCCGGGGGAACGTAGTGTTCGTCGAAGCCCGCACACGCAAGCACAGAAGCATCGCCAAGACCGTACGCGTCCAGCACGCCTTGGTGGGCATCATAAAGGCCGTCGCGCGAGACGGCCGTACGCCCACGGTATTGGGGCAAACGGTGATCATGCATCGCGCCACCATCTGCGGCTGCGCCGCCCCGACCCTCCGCTTGAGAGCCGGCATGGATATCCGCGTAAGCGCACTCCCGAGCGCCCCCGGGAGGTGGCAGGCGACCCGCGTCACGCGACTGAAGAAACCGCGTTCGAAGGACATACCCTTCCTGATCCGCGGGCCGCTGAAAACCGTGCGCCGCCATACCCTCAGGCTCGGTCGACACCTCTTCCTGTCAACCGCCCACAGCACTCCGCCACCCGGGAGTTATGTGCTCGCTTTGGGATATTACCGATCGGGATACGCCATCATCACCCGCGTACAGCCGCCACCGGTCTTTCACAGGCCCGCAGTCGGCGGGTAACGATTACCGGATATCTGCGAGCTATCCGGGCGGGCTGGCGTTATGAGGGCACGACCCTGCAAGGACCTTCCAGCCGGGCGACCGCTCCCGGACGCGGGCCGTCCCTTTTCGTCGCCGTGCGCACCGCCCGCGGGGCCTTTGCGATTCATCGCATCATCCCCGTCACCTGCATCATGAGCTATGGACTGACGCACACCCTTCACGGACCCCCGGTCCGCCACGCCCCGGTCGATCGGCCATCGATCAGTGCTCCCCAGAGCGCTCGTCCGACCATCGACCGCCCTCTCGTCTCCGGTCCGGCTTTTGCCCGTCCGCAGATCGATCTGCCCCGGCCGCCGATGCCTTGAGCCTGCGGTTCGAGGATCAAAACACCACTTGGCCGCCGAACCCGGCGCCAATATTGGCGCTACCATGAGTAAGACCCTTGTCGAGGTAGATCTGGAAGCCGCTGCCGGCGACCGTCACGTTATGGTTCCAAGCAACAATGGCGTCCACAGGCCCTGCGTAGCCTGGCTGCTCGGACTGTTCACCGGAATACATCAGGGTAAAGATGTTGCGTGGCGTAATCGCGACGCTGACCCCCGCATCGTAGGTCACGATGTTCTGTAAATTCTGGCCCGGCGGCTTACCGACGAAGCGGTAACCAATATGGGCGAATGGGAACATATTGACGCCTATCGTGGTGTTCACGCCCAGCCCAAACTCATAATCGTTCCGACCGGTGCCCAGGCCCTTGCTCGCCGAGGCGGTGCCCAACTTCACTTTGGCATAAGGCACCAGAGCCGGGCGCAGGCCCTTTTCCGGGACCACGGTGGCGTGCGCGGCCAGCCAGATATCACCAAGACCACTTGCGGTCGTCGTCTTCTGGCTACTCGTGTGGGTCGTGAGGGTTCCGTTGGTGACAGTCGCGCCAAGCGGCAAATCGGATACCGAAATATAAGGGACCGTCAACTTGAGACGCAGAGTCGCGGTCTGGTATTGAAGAAAGGTCGGATCATAGAAAATGCCGATCGTGTGCTTGGTTCCGAAACGACCTTGATAATCGGAGGGGATATTTCCCAGTGTCCATGTGGCAGAAGCCCATGCCGCCTGCGACAACAGCGCCAAAACAAAACCCCTCCAGGCCCAATGCATACCGCTCTTCACCTCGCCCTGCGGCTGAAATGACCTCGACTGCACGCAGTATAACGGGCTCTTCGCATCGGTCGCAGGCCTTGCGCTTTGTATGGACACCGCAACACCCCTTTTGCTTGCCGCAACCCAGGGATCTGTAAGAGACTTGTTAGCGAGGGCCGGTGAGACGCCGGGAGCCGCCCAAGACCGCCGGGTCGAGGCCGGCCGTTAGCGCGTCCGACCCCTGCCCGCGAGCCAATACAACAGCAGACCGAGACCAACGATCGCTGCGACCTCTTCTCCCAAGCGGCGGACGGCGATCGTCCGCGGGGACGGAAAAACCGCGTGCGGGGGCGACCAAAACGGGCCGTATGCGATCGGGGCGCGCAAATGGAAGCCTTCGAAATTCGTCCAGACATCGCGCCACGGGGGGTAAACGAGCGCCAGGGCGCACAGGAGCCCCGTAAGCCCCAACACAAGCCCGCGTGCCCGCACCATAGAGCCCGAACCGCGCGTCCTTCGCGCCGCCGCACTCGTCTTTTTCTGGGATTTCTTAACCGGTTTCCGCACTGTCATCACAACATCGCGACCAATGGTGTCCTCGTGGCAGATTTCGTTGCAGCCCTATAATCACCCGCCCCCGCTCAAGCATCGGCCGTGTGCTCCCTAAACACTGCAAGCTCCGGGACCGGGGTCAAGGGTCATAACGCCCCTATGTCCCATACCAAATGACGCCCGTGGCGATTATAGAACACTTCGGTGGGCGCAGCTAAGCCCTTCACAGCCTTTGTGCATGGCATACACCATAAGTCCTTAGGCTCTGCACGAGGCCTCCCCCGCTAGGCACGTAAAGCCCAAGTGGAGCTCCCACGGTCAACGGACCTGGGCGCGGCCAGATTTTCGGCTTCACGACTTACCCGGACACCATCATGCGCGGCCCTCGGACAACGGACCCTCCTGCGAGCGCGGACACGACTGTGAGAAGCGAGCGAGAAAGACTTCCGCGGCCGCGACTCATGTCTCCAGCGCGCCCTGGATGCACGCGCTAAAAGCGCCTTGAATAGGGGCATATATAAACGAGCAGGCGACGGCAATTGGACGCTTGCAATCCCTCCTGAACCCGGCAAAACCCCCGTGCGCTTCTGGAAAAATCCCCCACTCTCGGGTATGCTGGCGGGATCCTTTATTGCTCGTGAGCCCATGATCCAGCTCCGGACGTACGTCTACATAGACTCACTTCAGCCTCAACTCGCCGCCTACATCGCCACAGTCTCCCAGGGCTTCCTGCCGATCCCTGGTGACGGCGCGCTGTGGGTCGAGGTGTCGCCAGGCATGGCTATCCATCGCCTCACCGATATCGCCCTCAAGGCGACGCGTGTGCATCTATCCCAGCTTGTGATCGAGCGTGAATTTGGCGCCATGATCATTCACCAGCGCGATCAGAGCGATGTGCGGGAAGCGGGACGCGCCGTCCTTAGGTGGATGGAGGCTGACCAGAAGGATCGCAAGGCATGCCGTATCACCTGGAATGAGATCATTCGCGGCATGATGCCGGACCACACCGTGCTCATAAACCGGCAAAACCGGCGCGGTTCCATGATCTTGCCTGAGCAGAGCATGTTCATTCTCGAGACCGAGCCGGCCGGCTACATCATCTACGCGGCCAATCAGGCCGAGAAGGCCGCCAATATTACCCTCGTCGATGTGCGCGCCGTAGGGGCTTACGGGCGCATGATCATTTCCGGTCGAGAGGCTGATGTGGATGAGGCCGCCGCAGCCGCCATTCACGCCGTAGAGAATCCTTCCTGGACCTAAATTAGCCTATGGACCGAAGCTGCCTGCAAGATCGCCTCTGTCATTACCATAGCCACTTTCCAGAGGAGCGGGCCTTTGCCTATCGCGGCTGCCGTCTTTTGCAGGAGTCGCCCCGTTGCTTTTATCGAGACAACGAGGGCGCACATGTCACGGCCTCGACCTGGGTCCTCAATCCGCGACGCGACGCCACCCTGCTCATGCTTCACCGCAAACTCGGGCAATGGTTCCAGCCCGGCGGCCATGCCGACGGCGATGAGAATGTTCTGCGAGTGGCGCTGAAGGAATGCAGCGAAGAAACTGCGCTTTCGCTGAACGCGATCCGCCTCCTGGAACCGGACATCTTCGACATCGATATCCATAGGATCCCGGTCAATCGCCCGGATGCGGGGCATGAGCACCTGGATATCCGCTTCCTAGTCGAGATCGACGATCGCCTACCTATCCCCGGCAATGACGAATCTCACGAGTTGCGCTGGATCCCACTCAACGACGTCCCCATCTATAACCAAGAACGATCGATTCATCGACTCCTGGTCAAGATTCGGCAATGGGCGCAGCGCCATCCCCCCGAACTCTGAGAGCGCCGCGCGGGCGGCGTCTTGACCTAATCCCTAAAAGAACGTTCCGACCGCGGCATCAAGGGCATCGCGCATATCCGGATCGTCGGTGATCGGGCGCACAAGGGCGACGCTGCAAGCAGCGATCGGTTCGACGCCCTTTTGCATCAGCGACCCGGCGTAGATCAGCATGCGCGTAGAAAGCCCCTCATCAAGACCGTGGCCCTTCAGATTGCGGGACCGTTCGGCAATGGAGACAAGTTTACCCGCCATATCGCTCGACACGCCCGATTCGTGGGCCACGATCTCGATCTCGATATCGCGCCCCGGATAACTGAAGTCCAAGGCGCCGAATCGCTGTTTGGTCGACTGCTTCAAGTCCTTCATAGAGGACTGATAGCCAGGGTTATAGGAGATCACCAGCTGAAAGTCCGGATGGGCATGGAGCAGCTCTCCTTTCTTGTCCAGCGGAAGGGTGCGTCGATGGTCGGTAAGGGGATGGATGACCACAGTCGTGTCTTGCCGCGCCTCCACTACCTCGTCCAGATAGCAGATCGCCCCGATCCGGGCCGCCGTCGTAAGCGGCCCGTCCTGCCATTTAGTGCCATCCTTATCCAGAAGAAAACGGCCCACCAAATCCGATGCCGTCATGTCCTCATTACAGGCCACGCTGACCAAGGGGCGCTTGAGGCGCCACGCCATGTACTCGATGAACCGCGACTTACCGCAACCGGTCGGCCCTTTAACCATCATAGGGAGACGCGCCGCATAGGCCGCCTCATACAGCGCGATTTCGTCGTAAACCTCCTTATAGTAAGGTTCACTTTGAATGAGATATTGGTTTTTGAGATCGCTCATATTTTTTGGACCTGTTTAATTGTCGATAACGGATAAGGGCACTATCGTTGTCAGTCTTTGAATTTCACTAGCCGACTGACCTGGATATCCGAAACAAAAACTACGCCGGTGTGCTTCTCGAAAAACGGAGCGAAGCCCTGCAGAATGGGGGCGACGAGCTCTTCGGGCACGGCCACGATGACCATGATCAGGACATCGTCTTCATTGAACATGACGTGGCCCGCGTAAATACCGTGGCTACCCTTACCCGAGAGGTTACCAACTATGGTATAGCCTGTGACGCCAGCGCGATCCAAGAGGTCCGTAACGAACTCCTGATGACCACCCTCCGTAATGATTTCCAACTTCTTCAACGGACTCAAATTCAACGACTTCATACAGATCCCTCCAAAATGGGACGCAATTCGGAAGCAAGCTTTGCGGCGCGCCCGGACCGGGGATGAACATGGAAATCGCCGTCGGCGAAGACGTGCATCCGATAATCGTCCTCGGGATCGAGAACGACAAGCCGGACCCAACCGCCGCCGATCAGCGCCTTCACCTTCCCGACGCGGCCTACAGTCCTCTGCGCGAACGCGAGCGGCGCCTCGACCAAGGCGATCAGCCGGATCGGTTCATGGTAGGGCCTGCCATCCTTCAGCATGGTCTGGCTCGGTAAGCCGGTGCGCAGATCGCTCTGGTTACCCGTCATGACCGCGAAGCGCCCGGCAACGTTGTGATAGACCTTGCTCCCGCTCCCGTAGTGCTCGGTATCGACGACGGAAAAATAGTGCTCTAGATTAATCCATTCTCCGACCACAAGCGGTCCTGTGAGAATGTTCTCCAGCAGACGACCTTTCGGGTCTAGGCGATAATCGTAGGATTGCAGAAAGGCCCGGCCTTGCAAATTGACGCCCTCAGTAAGTATTCGCCGACCGACAAGGGCATACGCGTTACCGGACAGCCCCCATTCGGGCCGGACCTGCGACCAATCGTGGGCCTGACGTCGCGCCATGACCGCCGCCGCAAATGGGTCATCTGCGATCCGCGGCCCAGCCCCCAATTTTACCATGCGTTCCGCCGCGGATTGTCGCGTCGCGGCCGAGAGTCCATCCCGTAGGCGCTCCAAATAGAGCAAGTGGCGCGCCGGGAGGAGATCGAGGTCATGGAGTTCAATGGCGTCGGTCGTTGTATTATGGACAGCCGGCATGAACCAGGTGTCGTCCGGAATGAGGATCCCATGC
>JAJYPQ010000214.1 GCA_021795255.1 Pseudomonadota bacterium | reverse complement strand
AACTGGTATGCATAGAGAGCG
Source organism: Pseudomonadota bacterium (assembly GCA_021795255.1). The sequence goes on along the minus strand of JAJYPQ010000214.1, from coordinate 6,786 downwards.
CTCGCGGCCGCGCGCTCGGCGTCGGTTACGCCAATCCCCAGTCCTTGATCAGCGTACGTATCCTGAGCTCCGATCATCGCACTCTCGTGGACCGCGAGTTTTTGCGGCGGCGTATCGAGTCCGCCCTTGCGTGGCGCGAGTGTTTTAACCGCGAGCCCTTCTATCGATTGGTGTTTGGGGAGGCCGACGGCCTGCCCGGTCTGGTCGTGGACCGCTACGACAAGGTCCTGGTCGTGCAGATGACGACAGCCGGCATGGAAACCCTAAAACCCCTGGTGATCGAGGCTTTGGATGCGGTGCTACATCCGGCAAGCATACTCTTGCGTAACGACACGAGCAGTCGGGCTTTGGAAGGTTTGTCGTCCTACGTCGAGGCCGGCCTCGGCGAACCTCCGGCCGAGGTCGTGGTGGTTGAAGGAAGCTGCCGATTTCATGTGTCGCTTAAAGACGGTCAGAAGACCGGGTGGTTCTACGACCAGCGACCCAATCGCATGCGTCTCGTTCCGTACGTTTCAAGACGGCGCGTCCTCGACGTCTTTAGCTATGTGGGCGGCTTCGGCATACAGGCCGCCCGCCACGGCGCCGACCATGTCACCTTTGTGGACGGATCCGAGCGTGCCGTCGCTTATATCCTTGAGAACGCCGCTGAAAACGGCGTAGCCGAGCGTATCGAGACGCGCCCGGGCGACGCCTTCGGGGTGTTAAAGGATTTGCGCGACGAGGGCGCGCGCTTTGATGTGGTGGTTCTCGATCCGCCGGCGCTCATTAAGCGGCGCAAGGATTATGAAGCTGGGCTTGCGGCCTACCAGCGCCTAAATCAAGCGGCGCTCGCACTGCTTACAGATAACGGCCTGCTATTGTCCGCTTCTTGCTCCCATCATCTTGAACGCCAAACCCTGCCGCGCCTTATAGTCGAGTCGGCGCGGCGCCTAGGGCGGGGGGTTTCGCTCGTCGAGGAAGGTGGACAGGGGCCGGACCATCCGATTCACCCCGCCATGCCCGAAACCGCGTACTTGAAGGTCGTGATGGCGCGGGCCTTCATCAATCAATGATGGGCGGCAATTGAGCGCCGATGGCCTCGTTCCAAGCGGAAGTGTCTTTCTAAGGATGGCGGATGGCCCGCCTTGTGCCGATGTCCGGCCTTTGCTCAGACCGAAGCGTAGGGCTTTGCCTTGATTTCGTCGGGGCTCACCCCCATCGCTTGCTTACGACGACCTTAGACACACTTGTGGCTTAAGGGCGGATACGGCCGTTGTCCGATTTTTTTATGATGGCCTGTCATCGGGCACTGCCGTTTCTATGATTGCCCGAGTCCGATTGGAGGGAACAAGCTATGACCAGAATAAACACGCTTTTGAAAACGACACTCGCCGTTTCAGCCCTGTGCATTCCCGTTGTAGCGTCAGCCCATTATGGGCCCCGCGACTCCGGCCTTTATCTGGGGGCGGGCGGCGGTTGGGCCAATAATCGCAATATCAGTTCGAGCTTTCCCGGACCTTTCGTTAACGTCAGGCACGGACACGCGGCCTGGAAGGCCTACGTGGGCTACGCCTTTGATCGCTATTTTGCCCTTCAAGGGGGTTACCAAGACCTCGGCACCGACTCGGTTTCGACACCTCTCGGTTCGGAAACGGTTCGCAACCGCGGCTATGATGTGAACGCTTTGCTGAGCTTCCCGTTCACGTCTCGCTTCTCCTTATTCATAGAAGGTGGCGCCTCGCGGTTTCGGACTCGTACCGCCACGCCGGTCCAGACGACCATACAACACGACGGCACCCATCCCGACTACGGCGCGGGCGTGCAGTACTATTTCGTCCGTCACGTCGCGCTTCGAGGCCAATGGCAGGAATTCCGTATCCCGAATAACAACACCCAGCTCTACAGCGGAAGCCTGCTCTTCCGGTTTTAGGGAAGGCACGGGCCCGTGGCGCAAGACTTTCGCGGCAGGGTGCGCCAAGTCGCTCACGGGCGGCCTTGGCGCCTGCGCTCGCAGCGCTTTCTTGCGCCGCTTAGGTCGGCGCGATCCAGAGGGTTTTGATGTTCATAAACTCCCGTAGACCGTAGATGGCAAGTTCTCGCCCGTAGCCCGAGGCCTTGGTCCCGCCGAACGGTAGCCGCGGATCGCTTTTCACCATGGCATTGATGAACGTGGATCCAGACTCGAGGCGACGGGCCATCCGTTCCGCAAGTCCGAGATCCCGCGTCCAAAGGCTAGACCCTAGGCCGTAACGGTTGTCGTTCGCCAGGCGGATGGCATCTTCCGTGTCTTTGGCGCGCAGGATGATAGCGACCGGCCCAAAGAGCTCCTCCTCGTAAGCGCGCATCCCTGGGCGCACCTGATCGAGAATGGAGGGCGGGTAATAACTGCCCGGCCCTTCGGGGACGGTGCAGCCAAGCCGCGCCACAGCGCCTTGGGCGATGCTGGCTGTGACTTGGGCGTGAAGGGCGACCCTTAGGTCGCGGCGGGCGAGCGGACCCATTTGCGTCGACTCAGCGCTTGGGTTGCCGCAGACGAGTCTCTTCAGCCGGTCTTCTAAGAGTTTGAGGAAGACCTCGGCTATGGAGTCCACCAAGATCAGGCGCTTTGCCGCAATACAACTCTGCCCGGCGTTCTGGTAGCGCGAGGCGACCGCAGCCTCGGCGGCGTGCTCGAGGTTCGCGTCATCGAGGACGATGAACGCATCCGAGCCGCCAAGCTCCAAGACCGTTTTCTTCAACGCCCGTCCGGCGGCCGCCGCCACTTGGCGGCCCGCCGCCTCGCTCCCGGTCAGGGTGACGGCATGGATGCGCGGGTCTTCGATCAAGGCTGCGACGGAGGGAGAATGAACCAGAAGACTCTGGAAAAGACCCTCCGGGGCGCCGGCCTTCCGGAAAATTTCCGCTATGGCCAAGGCGCATTGCGGAACGTTCGTCGCGTGCTTCAGAATCGCGGTGTTGCCGGCCGTAAGGGCGGCGGTGGCGAAACGAAAGACCTGCCAGAACGGAAAGTTCCAGGGCATGATGGCGAGGATGGTGCCGAGCGGTAAGAACGCTACCTTGGCCCGTGCGCCCTCCACCGCCACCTCTTCGTCGGAAAGCAGGCGTTCGCCGTGTTGCGCGTAGTAGTCGCAGGCCCACGCGCACTTTTCGACTTCGCCCCGGGCCTCGGAGATCGGCTTTCCGACCTCGCTCGTGATCAGCTGCGCGTACAGCTCCTGTTCGCGGCGCAAGACCCCGGCCACGCGGGCAAGAAGCGCGCCGCGCTCTTTGGGGTCTTGTTTGCGCCACACCTTAGCCGTCTGCGCCGCCAAGGCGAGGGCCGTTTCCCGGTCTGCGCGCGACGTTTCCGGATAACTCGCCAGCCTTTCATCGGTTGCCGGGTTTATACTGTCGAATGCCATGACCGATCCTTTGCTAGACGTATTCAGCTGAAGTATAGTAAATCCACTCAGTAAACGAGTTCGGTCCTTGCGCGCACCCCTTGTTCTAGTCCTTGCCTTGACGCTTTCGAGCGCCGTCCATGCCGCCCCGGTAAGTCTCGATCGCGCACGTTATGAACAGGCCCTCAGGGCCTTACACGAGGGTCATTACGGGCGTTTTAAACGCCTTTATGGTGAAGAACGCGGCTATATCGCGCGCCCTTATCTGCGCTACCACGAGCTGATGGAACGTATGCGCCACGATAAGCCCAAGGCGGTCGCTGCGTTCCTTAAGCGCTATCCCGAACTTCCTGTCACCGCAAAATTGAAGCGGGCCTGGCTGCGGTTTTTGGCACGTCACCATCACGATAAAACCTATGTTCAGTTCTATACTCGCGACCTCAATGCCCACGTCGCGCTCCATTGCGACGACCTCGCGGCGCGATCCCATCTCGGGCAAGCAATCGCCGCGTCGATGCAGGCCGTTTGGCTGACCGGGCGGTCCTTGCCCCGGAGTTGTCGCGGGGTAGCGGCGATATGGCTCCGTTCGGGAGGTGCCACCGAGGCGAACATATGGCACCGAGCGCGGCTTGCGATGCGCGCCGGCAACGCCCCCTTGCTAAAGCGGCTCTTGCCGGCCCTATCGTCCACGCATGCACTGTGGGCGCACCGCTGGCTCGCTATGCAGGCGCACCCTGCCCATGTTTTGGCCCACCTCGACTACCCTCTGGTCACACGCCGCGCACGCCACATCGTCCGTGCCGGGGTCGTGTCTTTGGGTTACCGTAGCCCGACACTCGCCATGGCCCTCTGGAAACGCCTCCGCCAGCAAGAACCGGTTCTGGGCGAGGATAACAACTTTGTATTAAGGGGGCTTGGGATCATTGGGGCCGAGGACCATTTGCCGCAGGCCTTGTCTTGGTTGTCGCAAGCGGTGCCCGGGAACGGCGGCGGGCGTCTGCGTCGTTGGCGTGTCCGCGAGGCCTTGCGTGAACGGGCCTGGACCGATGTCCTCATGTTTATCGACGCCATGCCCGCGGCCTGGCGTCACCAGAACGAATGGCGGTATTGGCGAGCTCGGGCGCTGGCCAAAACCGGCCAGAAGCAGGCCTCGTTGCGGGTTATGAGGCGCTTAGCTGGTCATTTCGGGTATTATGGTTTCTTGGCGGCCGGCCGTTTGGGTCTCCCTTACCGCATCCCGAACGTGCCCTTGAACGAGCCTACGAGTCTAGTTCGAGCGGTGGCCGAACGCCCCCTGGTGCGAATGGCACACGAACTCTATCGTCTTCACCAACACCGCGAGGCGCGGGCGTTGTGGTTCCACGCCCTACGAGGGCTTCCGGAGCCGGATATCGAGGCGGCCGCCTTGCTGGCGTCCCGCTGGGGTTGGCGCGATTGCGCGATTCTCACCATCGCCGGGACCGATGCCGTGCATGCCTTAGCGATTCGTTTTCCGCTGCTTTACAAGCCCCTCATCTTGGCCGATGCGCGCTTGAACGGTATCGATCCGGCCTGGGTTTACGGGATTATTCGCCAGGAAAGCGCGTTTATCTTCGATGCAAGGTCGGATGTCGGCGCGCTCGGCCTCATGCAGCTTATGCCGCAGACCGGGTTTATCACAGCGCGCGAGATCCATCTCGCCATCACCGGCGACCGAGACCTCATCGATGTCGACAACAACGTCGACGTGGGGACGCGGTATCTTGCCGATGTCCTGACGCGCGCGCGCAACGAAGAACCGGTCGCCACCGCGGCTTACAATGCGGGTCCCACGGCCGCGATTTCCTGGTTGCCGATAAAGCGGCCGTTGTCCGCGGATATCTGGATCGATACTATCCCGTTTCGACAGACCCGCGGCTATGTCAAAAATGTTCTGGCCTTCACGGCGATTTACGATTACCTCTTGAAGGGCCGTCAGGATGCCTTAAACGAGCGCATGGCCCCCATTCCTCCGGCCGTCGAGTTGGCCGCGGATGGCAATTAGGCCCGGGAACTCCGTCCTCATACTGGGCGGTTGCGGTTTTCTCGGTCGCGCGTTGATATCCGAGCTCCATAAACAGGGCTATGTCCTGCGGGTCGTGACAAGAAGACCGGACCGGCATCGTGACCTGCTCGTGTTTCCGAGGCTTACCTTGCTGGCAGGCGATGTGCATGATGACCAGGCCCTCGCCCGGCTCGTACGCGGCTGCGACGCGATCGTCAATCTTGTCGGAATCTTCGCGGAACGAAGTCCGCACGAGTTCGAGCAGGTCCACGAGGACTTGCCGATTCGCATAGCGCGCATCGCCGGCGGCCGGCGCCTACTGCAGATCGGCGCCATCGGCGCAAGTCTTGATGCCGCGAGCGCCTACTTACGCAGCAGGGCTCGGGGCGAGGCGCGGCTTCGAGAGGTCGCTCCTTGGGCCGTGATCGTGCGGATGCCCATCTTGTATGGGCCGCATGATCGTTTCGTTTGTCATTTTGTGCGCGCCCTGCGCTTTTCGCCCTTTGTTTTCCCGGTCCCGTTTCCGGACATGGACCTGTACCCGGTCCATGTGGGCGATGTTTCCGCGGCCCTCGGCAAGGCCCTGGCTCTGGTGCGCGCCGCCGGCCAAACCTATGAGCTCTGCGGACCCGAGGCCGTTACCTTGAGGCACGCGGTCGATGCGATCGCCCAGATGTGCGGGCTCGGCGTTTCGGTCCGTCCCCTGTCTCTTCTCACAAGCCGCCGCGTAGCACAGTTGGGTGCCCGGTTTCCGGCCCTTTGTTTTACGAAAAGTCCCTGGTGGGTCTTGCGAGACACGGGCCCCTGTGACCGTGCGGCCCCGGGGTTTGCCGCCCTAGGGATACAGCCCCGGCCCTTTATGGCCGCTTTGCGGGACTTGCTCCCGGGGGGTCTGTCCTCGTGCTGATGCACGGTCGGGCACGCCGGATGGGAGGACGGAGGTTCGGTATCCCCGACTTCGGGGCTCTGCTAACTTAGACTCAAGCCATCAGAAAAGGTCTTCAGGGGGTTAGGCGTGCCATGAACGTATATGTGGGTAATCTGTCTCGAACGGTCACCGAGGCCGACCTTGAGGTGATATTTGAGGGGCTCGGGCACGTGGTCTTTACGCGCCTTGTGCAGGGCGACCAAGACGCCAACGCCCGCGGCTACGCCTTTGTGGCGGTGAGAAGCGAGAAGCAGGCGCAGCACGTGATCAGCGGCATGGACGGCAAGTATCTGAAGGGTCTACGACTCATCGTGCGCCCAGTGCTCGACCGGGCCCGCCAAGCGCGGGCCGTGAACGCCCATAGCCCCAGGCTGCCTCAGCTCGGCAGGCTTACTACGCCCCTTCGTCTGCTGAAGGGTGGGCAGGCGACTGACTAGGTCGCGACGGCTACGCAATGCCCGGTCGCGGAGTGCGGT
>JAJYPQ010000213.1 GCA_021795255.1 Pseudomonadota bacterium | reverse complement strand
AGACCTACGAGTCCTACAACAGCATCGTCAAAAACAACGTCATCACCAACGACCAGAGCGCGTGTTTGGCCGAGTCCTCGTCGTATAACGCCGAGATCTACAATAACTCCTGCTACAACACCGCGATCGATAGGCACGCCGCCATTTATGTCGTTAATGAATCGGAGATCGGCCAGGCTGGGACTCACGTGTCGATTCGCAACAATATTGTCGAGGATTTCTCCACCCGGCCCATGGTCTCGATCGCGCCTCAAGCCATGACGAATGATGCGACCCTTCATATCAACGACAATATGTACTGGGACCCAGCCGGCGTCACTTTCGAATGGGACGGTAAGGGGATCTATGGGGCAAGCTTACAGGAATGGCGCCAAGCGGTTGGGCTCGATACCTCGTCGAGCGAGGCCAATCCTCGTTTTGCTAATGTCTCGACATTGACGCTCGCAGCTCATAGCCCGGCCCTCCATGTCGGTACACGCCTGGCCTCGGTTCGGCATGATATGAATGGCGTGAAGCGGCCTCAGACGGCCCCCTATGATCTTGGGGCTTACCAATCCTCCGAGCAATCTTCCCACTGAATGGCGGCCGCGGCGGCGATCGCAGGCCGTGTATGGCGCCACAGCCCGGTTTGAGCGCTTAAAAAAGCTCGACGCGTAGCGCCGAGCTCGGTTTCGTACTGTTCGCGGCGAGCAGCCCTTGGGGTACTTTGCCCGCGGGCGGTAGGGACTTTACAGGCGCCAGCCGATGTTGGCACCGTAGGACGTTGAACCGGCCATGCGGTCCACCTCGAGATCGAGATTGGCTATGCCTAAATTGAAGTCAGCGCCTATATACTCTTTGGTGTTGTAAAGAGTTACGGCCGACAGTGTTCCTACGTTCGGCGTCCCCACGGTGCGGACCCGACCTACGCCGATATACGGGGTGACGAAGACAAAGCCCTTGGAGAGGCAGAGTTCCACCGAGCGGGTATTGAGGCCCATCTCGCCTACGCCGGTCATTTTGGTATAGGTGCCGCGGATGGTGAGGGCGGGTGATAGCAGGCCACCGCCGATGATCGCATAGCTCAGATCGCCGCCTACGACTCGTACGTTACTGCCCGGTACCTCGCTGTAGGTGAGGCCCAGATCAAACCCAAATGGCAGCCCCTTCTGGGCCTGCAGGCTCGGTACAAAGATATTATTGCTACTAGAACCGGTTGCCGCCTGCCAGGCCTGCGAAGAAGCGATGCGGGTATCGACCCCGGTTATTCCCACGTCGAAGCCGGTGATCCCCAGGGGGGCCGCTGGCATCATATCCTTGTAGCTCAAGGCCGAGCCGAGATCTTGAGTCAAACCCTGGAACTGTGACTGGGACATGGTTCCAACGCCGCTGATGTTTCCCGCCCAGGCAACACCCGTTCCGAGGGTCAGGGCAGAAACGAACAGGGTGATGAGCCATTGTTTTTGGTTCAACATGATGTCTCCTTTAAGCGTGGGTCAAGGGAAAAAGTTTGTCTGGGTTCAGAATGTTGTCGGGATCGAACTGGGCTTTTATGGCGCGCATGAGGTCTAGAGTCTCTTTGTCGATGGCGCGCCCCACGTAGTCGCGCTTTTCCAATCCCACCCCGTGCTCCCCCGAGAGGGTACCGTCAAGTGATAAGACGAGGTCGAAGACTTCGCTTAAACAGGGGCGGGCGCGCTTCTCTTGCTCGACGTTTTGGGAATCGTACAGAAGATTGACATGGATATTGCCGTTTCCGGCGTGCCCAAAATTCACGATCGGAATCCCAAATTTTTGACTTAATTTTTCGAGCCCGCCAATCAACTCTGGCATGCGCGATACGGGCACGACGACGTCCTCGTTAAGTTTGTTCGGTGCTAGCGTCCGTAAGGCGGGTGACAAGGCCTTGCGCACAGCCCAGAGCTGCGCCGCCGCCTCGATTGTCTTAGCGCCCGTAAGCTCAGTCAGGCCGACTCCTGTTGCGGCCTGACTGAGGGCCGAGACCGCTTCGTCCATGCTCGATTCCGGCCCATCTATTTCTATGAGCAAAAGTGCCCCCGCGGTGTCGGGCAAGGCTTGACTGTAGCCACGTACCATAGCTATAGCTGAGCCGTCCAGGAATTCAAGCGCACAAGGGGTCACGGGTTGCGCCATAATCCGCGATACGGCCTCGGCCGCGTGGTGCATGGTGTCGTATATGGCTCTTAGGGTCCGTTTGGCGGAGGGTAGCGGCGTCAGCTTGAGCGTTGCCTGGGTGATAACGGCGAGTGTTCCTTCAGATCCGATAAGTAGCCGCGTCAAATCGTAGCCCACGGCCCCTTTTGTGGTACTAACCCCGACTCGGACGATGTTTCCGGCGCCGGTTACGGCATGAAGACCGAGTGTATTTTCCCGACATGTCCCATACTTGACGGCGCGCGGACCGGCCGAGTTCACGGCAAGATTCCCGCCGACGCTACAATAGGCGGCGCTGGTGGGGTCGGGTGGCCAAAAAAAACCCTTAGCCCGCGCCGCCTCTTGGACCTCCTGGTTCGTGACGCCGGGTTCTACCCGCATGAGGCGGTTTGCGGGGTCGATCACCTTGATCTGATTCATGCGCTCAAGCGCCATCACGATACCGCCGCGAAGCGGCACGGCCGCCCCGGCAGTTCCGGTGCCGCGCCCGCGCGCGACGAGCGCTACCTTGTACCGCCGACAAATTTGGATCACGGCCTGCACCTCGTGTTCAGTCAAGACGAACACGACCGCTTCGGGAAGGTGGTGTTTGCGGGAATTGTCGTAGCCATACACGAAGCAGTCGGCCGCCTCGACCAAAAGCCTGTTTTCGCCCACCACCGCCCGTAATTCTCGGCGCAGTTCCGGCCCGAGGGTCATCGGCGAATCGCTTCTATGAGGGCGGTAGTTGAGCGCTGAAAGCGAAAAGGTATGGATACGACCCGCCCGCCGTAAGCGAGCACATCCTGCGCCCCTACGATCTTGTCAACTGGCCAGTCTCCGCCCTTGACGAGAACGTCGGGGTGGAGGGCGCGAATCAATGTCAGCGGCGTGTCTTCATGAAAGGCAATGACAAGCGATACGCTCTCAAGGGCGGCGAGGATGGAGGCGCGATCCTCTAGGCAATTGATGGGGCGGTCTGTCCCTTTATTTAACCGGCGCACGGACGCATCGCTATTGATCCCCACGACCAAAGACGCGCCAAGCGCGCGGGCCTCTTCTAGATAGGTGGTGTGTCCTCGGTGGAGGATATCGAAACAACCGTTCGTAAAAACCAAAGGTTTCGGTAAGGTGAGGGCCTGAGCCATGCCCTGTTCCGATGTCGCGGACAGTTTATCGGCGATCATGACCGGTTCTCGAAAAGCTCGACGATACTGCGGACGTGGGGTATGCGGCTCGCGGCGCGGGCGGCCTTGTTTCCTATAGCCGGCGGTACGAGGCCTAATAAATAGACAACGCGATGGGCTGTTACGACCTTAATGGGGTTGGCGTCAAGCCCATCGGCCAAAAGCGCCGATTTCACACGGAGGGTAATCCACGAGTCGGCCAGCCGGGCGCCAAAAGAGCTTGGTGGTGCTATGCGCAATTGGTCGACTATACGCCGTATGCCTTTGATGCGGCGGACGATGGTTAAAACCTTATTGCGGTCTTCGATCCGCGCAGCTTCCCCGGTCAGCAGTACCAGACCGTCGACGCTTGTGACATCGATGTGGCTTGCGTGATGCAACCGCTTGTCTGCGGCGATCAGGGCTTCAGCCCGTAGCTTGATCCACGCGTCGTTCACTACCGCGCCGACCGAGCGATGGTCGTCTGCGATACTGGCGCTCGTGGCCGTTCCGCCAAGAACGAGCGGGGTACAGCTGACAAGAAGCAGGAGGGTCATGAGCGCAAAGAGCCCATAAGCCACCTCCTGGCCCCGTCTGCGTCCCATACCTAGTCCTGTCCGAGCAGCTGACAGTCTATGAGATCGCACAGGCAGTGGATGACGGTAATGTGGATCTCTTGAATGCGCGCTGTCGAGGGGCCGGCGACGCAAATATCAACATCGTCCGCGGTTAAGATCAAAGAGAGGTCTCCTCCGTCGCGTCCATTGAGGACGACACATAACATGCCGCGTTCGTGGGCGGCTTCGACGGCACGAATAACGTTCGTCGAGTTCCCCGATGTGGAGATCGCAAGCAGTACATCCCCTGCATGCCCGAGCGCGCGCACTTGGCGCGCGAAGATCTCTTCAAAGTGGTGATCGTTTGCGATCGACGTCACCGTCGAAGCGTCGGTGGTGAGCGCAAACGCCGGCAGACCCGGTCTTTCGATCTCGAACCGATTCAATAGCTCGGACGAAAAATGTTGAGCATCAGCGGCCGATCCACCGTTACCGCAAGACAGAATCTTGCGGTCATTCAAAAGCGCATTAATCATTGTTTGCGCCCCGCGCGCAATGAGCGGCGCTAAGTCGTCCTTTAAGGACTGCTTGGTGTGGATGCTTTCGTCAAAATGACGCAGTACTCGCGAAGTGAGAGCGTCGTTCGCCTGACCTTCGGACATAAAAACCCCTTTTTAAGCGTAAATGTGCGCCCTTACGTCGATCCTAGCGATGGGTGCGTGGCTTTTGGGAAAACAGGCTCCGATAGGGTAGGAACGTATCGATGAGTTGCGGCAGCCCATCCCGGAATTGGGCAAAGACCAGTTGCCGGCGGATGACGTTGTCGCGCTTCACGCTGAGCGACCCCGTAAGCCCATTGTAGCGACCACCGCCCCCAAGGCTCAGTCGATCCAATCGGTCGACAAGGCTGTCGGCGTCGGCCCCGAAGGCGTAGAGGCGACCTAGGGCATTGAACTCGTAGCGATGGGCATGTGCCAAGGTCGCCCGCAAATGCGCCATGCGCCCGTTGCCGACCAGCATCCATGGCATGTCGCCGAACATGATTCCGTCCAGGTCGCGATCGTAGACCGGGTCCGGGCGGCCGGTAAAGACCGAGGATGTGGAGTATACCGGGAGAGTGTCAGCGTGATCGTAGTCAAGCTGGGGTTTGATGAGTCGCGCATCGGGCGCATCGGCCACGAGAAAGACAAAGCCCACATCGCGCCGTCTCCGGGCGGTAAAGGCAAGCCGCATGTGAAGGATCTGCTGCAGACGTTGTTCCCGGGCCCGGCTCTCGGTGATATTCAGAAGATCTTCCACCGGTCTCACGTAGGTGTTGGAACCGGCGGTGTAAGGGGCCTGGGCTACGACCAGGCCGCCCAAGTGGCGCCAGCGGCGGGCAAAGGCGCGACGCATGCGGTGCCCCCACGGGGTATTGGGGTAGAGAATGGACGCCCGTAAATGTCCGTCTAAAAAGGCGCGGTCTGCCGCCTGCTGTGCCTCTTCAGTCCGTGCCAAGCTGAATTGATAGACCGGAGCGCGGGGTTGGTCGTGGGCGATCGGCCGTGAACTGAGGCCGAGTAGGAGTGTCGGGACCTCGATGTGGGCATGTCTTGCGACGTTGCGAACGGCATTCGCGCCCAACGGTCCGACTACGAATTGGGCCCCGTTTTTTACGGCCTCTTTGTAGTAATGCGCGGCGTCCTGACTGTTGCTGCCAATGTCATAAACCATGATACGTGGTGTCTGTCCTGAGGGGTGCGCTCGGGCCATGTCCACAAAACCGCGTTCCACGGCCTTCGCGGCTTGCGCAAAGGGCGAGGAAATCGGGAGTAAAAGGGCGATGACTTTGGGGGCCGCGCTCAAGCGCTGCCGGGCGGCGAGAAGACCCTGCAGGAAGGCTGAGGTGGGCTGATACCGGCTATAACGCTGTTGCCACTCTTGGATAGCTTTTTGGAGCTTATGCGTACGCGGGGTGCTACGCCTTACGATCAGCGCCAAACGGGCCCACGCACCAGTCGCGGTGCCCGGGCTGCGATGATAGATGGACCGTAGCCTTGACGTCGGCACAGCCCCTAAGGCGTGCCAGAGGGCGCGTTCGTTATTGGTAAGTTGGTGCCGCGATGTGATGAGACGTTCGCGCGCGATAAGGTCTCGCGACGCCAAGAGCGGGTGCCCCAGGCTGAGTGCCGCCTGGGCCTCGACCCGATCGATTTCAGCTAAGAGGCGTGGCCGAAGCCCGGGAAAGCGGCGCGCGGCGCGGGCCTCTCGTAAGGCCTTTCGGGGGGCCCCCAGCGCGCTATCGATTTCCGCTTTGAGCGCGTCTTTACGGGCTGCGAGGGCACCTGGTAAGGGTCCGGACGCTAGCGCAAGTTCTTTATTGGCGCCGCGCAGAGCGCCCGCGCGCACCAAGGCCTCCGCGGCCTTGAGGGCGAAGTTCGCGCGTTCGGTTCCCGTAGTTTCCTGGGCCAGATGCTGATAGGCTTGTGACCCCTTGATGTAGTGGCCGTGTTTTACGGCCTGTTGTGCGTGCGCCGCGCTGACCGAGGAAGTCATCCGGTATTCGGTCGGCGCACAGCCGCTCACGCTGATCCAGATGAGGTTAAGTAGCGTCAGGGTCCAAACGGCGCGGGTAGCCAAAAGCAGCGGGGATCGGTTCATGGGCCAAGTATCCGAAACGGCGCGCAAAATGTCTATCTTCATCGTGCGGCGACCATGACCGGAGCCCTCTATGTGGTGGCGACGCCCCTGGGGAATTTGGGTGATCTATCGCCCAGAGCGGTCGAGGTTCTGGGTTCGGTCGCGGTCATAGCCGCTGAGGACACTCGACACTCCCACATCTTGTGTCAGCACTGGGGTATCCATACCCCCCTTATCTCTCTCCACGACTACAATGAGCGCGCACGTCTGCGGTCGCTTATCGAGCGCCTGCAGGCCGGAGAGTCGATAGCTGTGGTGAGCGACGCTGGTACGCCGCTCATTAG
>JAJYPQ010000212.1 GCA_021795255.1 Pseudomonadota bacterium | reverse complement strand
CAAACTCGCTGCTCAAGCATGCCACAACCATGTTCCACATATCCGACAAAATCGGGGTTCTGGAATCTGACGTCCGTGCGCGGGTTAAGGAATTGAAGAAGGGTAGCGTAGCCGCGTAACACCAACCAAAACCCCGCCGCATCGAGCGGCGGGGACTTTACGAGGATAACAGGAGGCACCATGAACTACAGCAATGCAATGTACATTCCGCAAAGCCAAAACAATTGGATTTCGTTCGCGTTCAAATTTGTGGGAATGGTCGGCGGCGCGGCATTGGTTGCTACACTGGCTGTGGGGTTCGTTCACAAGGAAGGCGCCCCGAGTGCGACGGCGCCAGTGGCCCAGCAGGTCGCGTACTTTTCAAAAGGGGTTGGCAAGGTCGGGCAGAATAGCCACTGGATGACCCAGGCGAGCGAGAACTCCAAAGAGTGGCGCAAGGCGAAAGCGTATTGCCAGAGCGGCGCGGCGCAGGAGGGTAGCACGGGGCACGCGCGAGGATGCGGGGTCGTGAATGAATTGGCGAATTCCGGATACTAACAAACCCCGTGCAATTCACGCCCGGTCTTAATTCTGGCCGGGCTTTTTCTGTCTAACGGCCGATCCCGACTTTATACGGACAAAATACGGACAAGGTACGGACAAGGTACGGACAAGCCATCCAACCGCAAGGGGCGCGGCCGACGACATAGCTCAAGGCCCACAGTGCGGTGAGCCCGCGCGCCCTTTCAACCCCATCTGCCGTACAGGCGCCAAGGGCGCAGTGCAGCGCAAGGAGTAGAACAGGACCAGGGCCGAGGGCAGGGCAAAGCGTCGATATCAAAAGGGTGGGTCCTCATACACAATATCTTCATTGCGCCCATCGGTCTTTCCTGGCCGGGCTTTCCTTTTCGGGTCGCTTCGGTTTATCCCCTCGGCCTCGAATTCAAGCTCAAGCCCCAAGTCAAAGGCAAAATCAAAAGCCCCCACCCTCGCTGCGCTCGGTCGGGTCCCCAAAGCATCACACCATCGCACCCGATGGTGCACCCCCTAAACCCAAACCCCAAGTCAAAACCGTAAACTGTTCAACCAATTAGAAGCGTCATACGCTGTCAGACGGCACCCAACCACTGTCCGACAGCTTTCCCCGCAAACCCAATCCCCGCCTCAAAAATCTGTCGGACGAGGCCATCCCTCCGGAAACCCTATTGTGGCCGTCAAGATTCGGGGTATTCCGAATGAAAACGGCGAGAAACGAACGATAACGGCAGGAAACGTTTAGAAACGTTGCTTTCCGAATAAGCAGACGCTTCGTTTTCCGCCGTTTTCCTTCCCTTCACCTCGAAAGGCTACGGAAAGTTTCGGAATACACCTATTTCCCCTGGGGCCGATAGGGCGAGATCAGGACTAGGGGAATGACCGTATAAAAACGGCGTCATTCGGCGCAAACCGAAGGGGATTGCGGGGTAGCCTCGTTGAGCGGTGTCGCGACAAATTAGGAGGACCACGAGATGGGGTTAGACAATTTGCAGTCTCCCAAACGAAGCGCCCGGGTTTTGCCTTTTGTGCACCCCATAACGCGGGCGCGGGGACGGGGTCTGACCTGGAGGCAAATCGTCCAGGAGATCGGACAGTCAATAGGCATCGACCCGGAATCGAAAGGCGCAGCCGATCGTCTTCGGTTGGCCTTTAAGGCCGCGATCGCGCAAATAGGGAGAGGCCGCCTTAACCCGGAGCAAGTGCAGGCCGTGCCCGCGCCTGCTCCGGGCGACACCAAGAAGCCAACCCCCGGTATGCATCCGTCGGGAAGGCGCCTCATGCCCGGGGAGAAGCTCCGGGACGACGGGCTTGAGTTTTGACCACAGCATTTCCGCCCTCATCGTAGGGCAGGTGTACCACTCACAATAGGAGTACGACATGACTGACAACCGACTAAAACTTTTCATCTCCCACGGCGACAAGGGAGGCACGGGTAAGTCTATGGCCGCCGCCCTGGCGCTCGATCACTTCCTAACCATCGGGACGCCCGTCCTGTTGGTTGAGGGCGACGCCGGGATCCCAGATTTGGCCTTGCGGTTTCGCGGGGCGGTGCCCTTGGGCGCCGTGAATCTGAACCGCGCCGGCGATGCGGAGACTTCATTCAACAAGCTCGGCAACATTCTGGAGAGGGCCGCAGGCGCGGGCCAGCACGTCGTGGTCAACATGCCCGCGGGCGCCGGGGACACGATCGACGACCTAGCCCCGGTACTTTCGGAGATCGTGGGCGCCGTCGGGTATGACCTGATCACCAGCTTTTCGATTGGGCCTCACAAGACCTCCACCGACGCGCTCCTGAAGTCCCTGGATCGCGGGTTGATGTCGGTTGTCGATCCGAGCCGCCGGTCCGTCCTGTTACCCCTCTTCTTGGGGCAGGCCGCCGCATTCGATTGGGCCAAGGCCAGCGAGCGTGCCGCGTTCCTGGACGCCGGAAGCCGGGAGGCGTCGGTCCCCGCCCTTCGCCCCGACGACCTGCGCGACAAGATCTTGGCCGCGCCGGGCGCGTTCTCGGTGCTGGCGGGTGACAAGGACACGCTCACTCTCACCGAGCGCGCCCTCTTCCGGCGCTGGCTGGCCCTAGCAACCCAGGCGGTGGCTTCCATTCTATAAACCCGAGGGCCGGGGCTTCTATTCCCCGGCCCATCTTTACGCAAAAGAGGATATGTCATGGAAACCCCAACAAACGTCCGCGACGCAGCTTTGGCGTCACTGCCACCGGACCGGCGCGAAGCGCTGCTACGGAAGGCGTCCGACTTAGGCGTGCACGGAACTGATGATGTTGTGTGGGCGCTCGCGGCCTCTGTGATCGATGCCGCTACTGCGGCACATGTCGCAGGGCAACACGTGCAGGCGCTGACAAGCGAAACCGGCAAAATCCCGGACCTCATCTACCAAAGCGCGGCCAAGGCCTCCGCAGACGTAAAAGCCGTCATCGAAACGTCAATAGCGGGGACCGTGCATGCCAGCGTGGCCACAGCCGCTCAAGCCGGAGCGGACGCCCTTCGCAAAGCGGCCGCCGACCTTCCAAAGGTGGCCCAGGCGGAGCAAGAACGGATTGTTCAGGAATGGAAGTCGGCACTGGCCCAAGCGGCGCGCGAACACGCGCTCGCCGGGTTCCTGCAAAAGCTGTCCGTGAATGTCGCCGTCCTGGTTATCCTGGTGGCGGGTCTCCTCGTCGGCGGCGCGGTGGGCGGGGCCGGCGGCATGGAATATTTCCTGAACAGTCAACATTCCCTAGTCCCTCCGGGATGGCGCCTGCTGGTCGATCAGAAAGGCAAACCGCTCTGCGGCCCGTTTGCAGGCCGCCATGTCTGCCTAGTCCACAAGGTCCAACGGCCTTGATGGCCCCGGGCCCCGATTTCCCCGGGGGGCGATAGCTACAGGAGGCGAGGAATGAAAACGAGAATGAGTTTCCGCATGGACGAAGTGGACCTTGAACAACTGCGATCCGACGCCCGCGAGGCGGGCATGTCAGTCTCGGACTACATTCGGTCGGCACTTTCTCGCCGCCCCACACACAACCGACCCGCCGACGCGCACCTGGAAGCACGTCTGGCGCGCATCGAAACGCTCTGTCTTGCGTCCGCAATAAGCGCCTACGAAGCCCAAATAATAGCGACGGCCGCGCTCCCACTAGAGAAGAGTGCGAAGGTCAAAGAACATCGAAACGCGCAGTTCGCCGTGTGGCGGAGGTGGGGTGTGCAAGCGGCCTACATAGGTCCAGACATGCGCCCCAAGATCACAAAGGAGCACGCAGATGAAGATGAATAAGATGATGAAGTGGATGGCTGTGCCGACCGCCGCGGCCGCTGGCTGGGTGGCAAGTAGCGGGTCGCCCTTGGTTGCGGCCGTTTCGGGTGCCATGGCCGGTCTTGTCATGGTCGCGGACCCCGGAAAAAAGGCCGCGGATTTTGGAGTGGTCGCGCGGGGAACCCAGGTCTCCACCAGAAAGCGGCGTGCGCGGGTGTCGTCCGACCAAATCCAGATCGGCGGCATCCCAATCCCCCTTGACGCCGAGCCGCAACATTTTCTCTTGGTCGGCGCGCCCGGCACGGGTAAGAGCGTGGCCTGTGAGGGCGTTATGGACGTGGCCCGGGCGCGCGGTCAACGCGCGGTCGTTTATGACAGCACTGGCGAATTCGTGGCCCACTACCACAGGGAAGGCAAGGACGTGATTCTGTCCCCAATCGATCAGCGGTCCGCATTGTGGAGCCCTTGGAGCGAGGGCACGGACGCCTTCGCCTATGAAAACCTGGCGCAGGCGCTTATCCCCGACGGCACGGGCGACAATCAGTTTTGGGCTCAAGCCGCGCGCGCCATCCTCCGCGCGGTGTTGGCCGCCACCAACGACCTGCCGAGCCTCATTGATCTCGTCTTTGCCCAAGACCAAGAAATGTTGTTGGCCTGCCTACAGGCGCAGGGACTGGCGGGCTTGGCGGGGCCGCAGCAAATGTTGGCGTCGAGCCGAGGCGAGGCTGCGACCTACGTGCAGCCCCTGGCGTACCTCCCTCCACCCGGCGCTGCCCCCTTCTCGATCCGCGACTGGATCAGGGATGAGCATAAAGACAGCTGGCTGTTTATCACCAGCCGCGCCGATGTGCACAAAAGTATCCGGCCGCTCATCAGTATGTGGTTGGGGCTCGCAGTGCAGGCGATCATGTCCCTCTCGGCGAGCCGCACGCGGCGCATCTGGACGATTTTGGATGAACTCCCGACGCTCCAAAGGCTCCCGAGTCTCGATGTGGCACTCGCCGGCGGACGCAAATACGGGATCGCCGCCGTGCTCGGCGTGCAGTCCATAGCGCAAGTTCGCGATACGTACGGCCGGGACGCCGCAGCCGCGATCTTGTCCCACCCCTCTACCCGCCTCACGCTGCGCGTGGGCGACAGCGAGACGGCCGACTATCTCTCAAAGTCTTTGGGAGACCGCCACACGATCCGAAAAGTCACTTCCGAGTCGAGTAATAGTTCAGGTGGCGGCACGTCCGAGAGCGAACAGCACTCGATTGAGGCGGCCGTCCTGCCGTCCGAAATCCTCGCTTTGCCTAACTTAGTCGGGTATTTGCGGGTGCCAAACGACGCCGTGATCAAGAAGATCAAGCTGACCCCCAGGGACCGCGCGCAGATCGCCGAGCCCTATCGGGATCGCCCGCTATCCAAGCCGCTGGCCGTGCCAGCCGCGCCGCCGTCCGGCCCATCGGGGGTGCTGGACAAGAATTTCCTGGCGTCTTTGACGCCGCCCCACGACCCGGACTTGCCGGGGTTGTAATTTCCCCTGCGGCTGATACCAGCGTAAGCCAATAAACGCCCCCGCGAGGGGGCGGGAGGTCACAGATGAAAGAGACGATCGAAACCGGGAAGGGCCTGTTTGAGTTGTATGCGCTCCATTAACCACGCCCTCCCCCACCTGGCGTCACGCTTATATCGTGTGGGCCATGGATAGGTCGATCGGGTGGACGGGCCAACCGGAGTAGACAACAGTTCTTTCACAGTCAGGATGCGGTACGGTCTCACCCCGGCGCCCGGGGTGGGGGCGCCGGGGCGGGGTGATGAGGTCAGCGACGGGGCGTAAAGCGGGGCAGCGTGGGATCGGCGGCCAAGGCGTGCGGTAATAAGGCCTCGAGGTCTTCTACGGTCTGGGCTGTGGGGAGATCGGTGAAGATCCGGCACAGGTAGTGATAGGGTTCGAGCCCTACCGCCTTGCAGGTCTCGATGAGGCCATAGAGGTTGGCGGAGGCCTTCGCGCCGGCCACGGTGTCATGGAAGAGCCAGTTACGGCGACCAAGACAGAAGGGTCGCAAAGCGTTCTCGGTCGCGTTGTTGTCGATTTCGATACGCCCATCGGTGAGATACACGACGAGCTTGTCCCATTCGTTCGCAAGATACGCCAAAGCCCGGCCCAAGGCGCTTTGCGGCGGGACGCCGGGGCGATGGATTGAAAGCCAGGTCTGGAGCGCATCCCAGAGCGGCCGGGCGTGCTCTTGACGATAGCGATGACGGTCTTCGGGCGTGAAGTCACGCGCCGTCTTCTCCACGGCATAGAGCTTCTGGATCTGGGCGAGCGCCTCCTCGGCCAAGCCTTTCTTGCGGTGCTTACCCTGAGATTTGATCACCTCGTCGAACTTCCTGCGGCAATGCGCCAGGCATCCGGCATGTATGAGTCCCTGGGCACGCACAACCGCCCCGTAACCCGCATAGCCGTCGGTTTGGAGGAGGCCCGTGAAGCCTTCGAGCAGGCGCAAGGGCACCTCCTGGGAACGGCTCGGGTCGTAGTCAAAGAGGATGATGGGCTGACCGGGCGGTCCGCCCCGTTGCACCCACAGATAGGACTTTGACTCGGCGGCATTGTGGGCCGCATGGCCCATCTTGCCCGGCTCCTTCAAGACCTGCACCGGGGTCTCGTCCATCTGGAGGATGTCATAGGCCAAGAGCCGGTCACGCAGGAGGTTGATCACGGGCTGGATCAATTCCGTGCCCACCTGCACCATCCAGCGGGCCAAGGTCGCCCGCGGGAGATCCACCCCGATCCGCGTCAAGATCTGCTCCTGGCGGTAGAGGGGCAAGGCATCCTGGTATTTGGCCACCACGATATGGGCGAGTAGGCCGGGGCTCGCCATGGTCTTTGGGAGGGGCTGCGGGGGCAACAGGGCGATCTTCACCCCCAGCGCGTCATCCTTCCGGACCCCATACTTCAGGCGCACATGGCGCAATACCCGAATGGTAGCCGGCACGATGTCGAGCTGTTCGCTCACCTCTTCGCCGATCACCACCAGCGGCTGCCCATCGGGGCCTAAGCGTTCGTCTAGAT
>JAJYPQ010000211.1 GCA_021795255.1 Pseudomonadota bacterium | reverse complement strand
CGGCTATGTGGCCGGGCGCGGATGGAAACATACCGCACGGGAAGCACACTCGCTCACCCTTTGGGGCATCGCCAGGCTATGTGGCCGGGCGCGGATTGAAACACTAAGGCCCTGATTGAATTTTCGGAAGCGTGGGGCATCGCCCGGCTATGTGGCCGGGCGCGGATTGAAACGACGCCTACATGACGATCATTTGCGACCAGCTCAGCATCGCCCGGCTATGTGGCCGGGCGCGGATTGAAACAACCCGACCCCTTGAATCAGGAACCGCTTATCGCGGCATCGCCCGGCTATGTGGCCGGGCGCGGATTGAAACACGGTGAGATCGGCGGTGTAGCACTCGGCGGCCTTGCATCGCCCGGCTATGTGGCCGGGCGCGGATTGAAACCTCAACGAGCCAGCGTGCGACGCAGACAGGTGAACTGCGAGCGAAAGTCGAGGCGTTACGGTGATCCGGACGGGCAGGCGATAAAGGAGGCCGACACGGAGTCGGTCGAGTGGGTGAGACAAGAGTTGGCCTGCGCTGATCCGCACGACCAACGTCTGGGCTGTTGCCTCGATACCCGGCATCGCCGCGCTCAGCCCATCAAAAGCGTCTGGATCTACCCGTTCGTCCGCGCCTTTCGCCAACAGCTCTGCGAAAGCTAGATCATCATCGCGCTATTGACACCATGACGATGTTTGTCCTCAAAAGATGTGGGTAATAGAAAGGTCCGCCCATGGGAAGGAGGTCGCCGGTTTTTTCCGGGACCGCCGAGGCGGCCCTGTTTAGCCAGCTTGTCTTGCGGCACAATGTCCTTATGGTGAGTCGCGCAAAAAGGATGATGGGGCGGTGGCGGACGCAAAGTCGCGCTGTGCGTTACGTGTTGACGGCGTTTGCGGTGGCCGGCGGCTTGGTGTTGGCGGCCCTCTTGACAAGCCCTTTTTGGCTTACGCCCATACTGCAAAGCGAAAAGCCGGTTTTGGAGGCCAAGATCGCAGCCCAAACGGGTGCCCCGGTCCATATGGCCGACCTCGGTGCCCGCGTAGGCTGGCGCTTAGGGTTTGCGGTTCAGGGCCTGGTGATCGGCGCCCAATCGAAGCCCGCCGTATCGATTCGGAGCGTCCGTCTACAGCTTTCCTGGCTAGGCTTGTTGCACGGACAGCTTGCGCCGGCGTTATGGGCGGCCGATGGGTTGCGCCTGAATCTACGTAAGACCGCCTCGGGATTTCACGTCCAGGGCTTACCCCACCATCAGGTCGCGGCGTTTCACTGGCAATCGTTTTTGCGTAAACAACCTGCCCTAAGCTTAGCTGATGCCCACATCGGCCTTGTCTTGTCACCTCATCGGCGTTTGTCGATCCAACAGCTGAATGCCACCTGGTCCAACGGCATTCGCGGACGCGTACTTCGGGTCGCGGCCGTGATTCCGGGCGTATGCGGTCTGTGCGCCCTGCACGTGGAACTTGACGGCCATTCGTTTCGCCCGAGGAAATTTCGCGGGGCGCTGGGGGTTTCAGCTCAGGGGCTTAAGCTCAGCGCAGTGGCTCAACTCGTTCGCCGACCGGGGCTTAAGCCCTTGACTGGGTCTGTGAGTGGCCGCCTTTGGACAACCTGGCAGCGCGGGTCCTTAGGGTTTGCCGGCGGCGACGTTCATATCCAAAAGTTGGTCCTTCCCGCAACCCACTTAAGCCGGCTTATGTCGGTCCCCCAACTTTCGGGGAAGTTCAGTTTAAAGACCGCCGGCCGCGACCGCTTTCGGTTCTACGCCGCCGACGTGCGTGCCACTCTCGGCGCGGTTGCGGCGCAGACGGGTACGCTCTCCCTGGGTCGCCATGGAAGCCATTGGCGCATCCGCGCTCACCGCATTAATCTTAGGCAGGCGGACTATGTGCTCGCCCATCTTCGCCATCCGGTGCCCACGCTTATGCGCCTTCTCTCTTGGCGCCCCCGGGGCCAGCTCCGACGCCTTCAGCTGCGCCTGCGCACCGGGTCGTCCCGGCATTACCGCGTAAAGACCCGATTTGTCGGCCTGGGCTTAAGGGGATCCGTCGGGACTCCGCGCTTCTCCCAAGCCTCGGGGAGCTTGTTTGCCACCACCACCGAGGGGCGCTTGATCCTGACCGGTCTCCATGGCCCGGTGCGGGTCCCAAAGATCGTGCCGGGGGCGCTTACGGTTCAGGATGCCGCGGCCAAGGTGACGTGGCGGATTGCCGGGAACGGGTTTTCGACGGACGTCCCGGTGTTTCACCTGGCGACCACGGATGGCACTGTCAATGCGGCTTTAAGCGCTGTCGTCGTTAAAGGGCATAGTCCCCGAGTTCTTTTGGCCGTCGCCCTTCAGGACATCAATGTGGGGGCCTTGGGCCAGTTGTATCCCCGCTCGTTGCGGCCACATTTGCGCCACTGGCTTAAGCGCACGATACGTGGCGGGGTCATTACGACCGGGCAGTTAACGTTGAAGGGGCCGCTCAATCGCTTCCCTTTTCGCAAAGGCGGCGGCATCTTCAAGGTCAAGCTGCATGTCGTGAACGGACGTTACCGCTTTTTACCGCGCTGGCCCGAGGCGCGCCACGTGCAGGTTACGGTAGGCCAAGACGATGCCTTGCTGTCGGTCCAGGGTTCCGGGCGGCTCGCGGGCGTGGCCGCCCGCCTATCGGTACACGCCGGACCGCTAGGTACCCCCGGCGGAGTCGCCTTAGTTCGTGTGCGTGGGCGCGGCGATTTAGCCCCGCTGCTCGCCATCGTCTTGCCTCATGTGCACAAAAGATTGCGCCGCTTCCTGCCATCGACAATCTCGGGACAGGGACCAATGCGGCTCATGCTGGCCTTCCATATCCCGTTTCAGCACAAAATCCCTTTGACCCTGCGCGGCAGTCTCGGACTGAAAGATGCGCGTCTGCATTATCCGACACCCCAAGGCGTTCTTCACTTTCGCGAATTGACAGGCCGAATCGGCTTCACGCAAAAAGGTCCGGCCGATGGACAGCTGAGCGGGGCTGTGCTCGGGGGCCCATTTTGGCTTGCGTTAAAGACCCACGGACCGACCTTGATCGGCCGTGCTCACGGGACCATGAGCGCCTCGGGATTGGATGCGGTCGCGGGCGCCGCGCGCCCCTATGTACACGGACCCTTGTCCTGGGATTTTCGACTCACCAATAACCGAAGGTTCCGGGTCGTGGCCCAGGCAAATCTTAGGAACGTGGCCGTGGTTCTTCCTTATCCGGCCGGCAAGGCCAAGGGTGTCCCGGCGGTCGCACGCGCCACCCTTGTGTCGGGTCCGGGCGGGACCTTCTTTCATGCCGCTATCGTTCATCACCTCAGTGTCGCCTATAGGGCTCCGACCGGTGTGGGTCCTGCCACTTGGGTCGGGATCGGTTCAGCCCCGGCGCCCAAGGTTCTTTTCCCAGGTCTCGCTATAGCGGCCCGGAGCGCTTATGTGAATGCCGACGCTTGGGTTCACTTTGTTGATCATATTGCCCGCAAAGGGGCTGCGTCCTCCGCGCCTGTAGCCGCTCAAGGCCGATCTCTGCGGTCGCTACACCTCGATGTCGGCTCTTTGGTATTGGCCGGCCGGCCTATGGGGAGCGTGCACGCCCTGTTCGCGCGTGCTGGCACCCGTTGGCAGGGAGTGGTAAGCGGGCCCAACGTGGACGGGACCGTGGGGTGGAGGCCGCACGGGCGGCCCGCGCTTTTGTTACGGCTACAGCGACTCGTGATTCCACCGCGGCCGCGTCACTATCGGCCGCATTCGGTCGCGAAGCCTACCGACCCTCGCACTTTGCCCGCGGTTCAGTTGGTGGCCAACAGCGTAACAGTGGATGGTCGGAATTTAGGCCATGTCGCCGTCGATGCCGCGCCTTTCCCGGGCGGCTATCAGTTTGGACGGATCTTACTTGTCCGCAAACACACTACGGTCCAGGGGCATGGACGCTGGACGCTCCACGCCGGTCAGCAAGAGTCGACCTTTGCGCTCATCTTGCATAGCCGTAACCTCGGAGATACTTTGACGGCCTGGGGGCTTCCCCATCAAGTCGCTGGCGGCCGGGCGCTGGTCCATACAGATGTGAACTGGCCTGGCGGCCCCACCCATTTTTCCCTGGATAGGGTCGAGGCCAAGGTCCGGTTCCTGATTCGCGACGGCCGTTTCGTTCAGGTTCGCCAGGGCGCTAGCAAGCTTTTGGGGATATTTAACGTAGACTCCATCACGCACTACCTAACATTGGATTTTAGCAATATCTTTGGGCGTGGATTTGGCTTTAGCCGGATTGACGGCATGGTTTTGGCTGAGCAGGGGGCGGCTATTATTGCCGACCCCATTCATATTCAGGGCGCATCGGCTAATATCGTGGTCTTAGGGCGCGCAGGGCTCGTCAAGAAAACGTTCGATTTGACATTGAAAGTCAATCCGCATTTGCAAAATAATGTGACGCTGGCGAGCGGGCTTCTCGGCGGTCCCATTGCGGGCGCAGCCGTTCTGGTGATGCAAAAGATTTTTGCGCGCGAGATCAATCACGGGACCCGCCTTACCTATTTTATCAAGGGACCATGGAGCAAACCGATCATTCGCAAGAAGACCGACAAGGATTAGGGCCTTTGATAGCCGCCATTCAGATGCGGTCAGGGTCAGATGTCGAAGCGAACCTCGCGACCGCCGGCCGCTTGTTACAAGAAGCCCGCGAAAAGGGGTGTAAGCTTGCGGTGCTTCCGGAGAATTTTGCGCTTATGGCGGGCGCGCCGTCTGACCGTATCCACCATGCCGAAGAGGATCGTAGAGGGCCGATTCAGCAGGGCCTGAGCCGCTTGTGTCAGGAGCTCGACTTGTGGCTTGTGGCCGGCACTATCCCTATGCGCTGCGAGCGACCAGACAAGGTTCGGGCTGCCTGTCTTGTGTACGATAGTCGCGGCGAACGGGTCGCCCGGTATGATAAGATCCACCTATTTGATGTCGATCTCGGAGCCGGTGAGCGTTATGCCGAGTCCGATGGCTTTGAGCCGGGCAACGCCCCGGTGGTCGTGGCGACGCCTTATGGCAGGCTCGGGCTCGCCGTGTGCTACGACCTCCGTTTCCCTGAATTATTTCGTATCCTTCTGGCCGAAGGAGCCGAGATCATAAGCTTGCCGGCGGCCTTTACGGTGCCGACCGGCGAAGCGCACTGGGAGGTGTTATTGCGCGCCCGAGCGATCGAGAATAGTTGTTATGTCGTGGCTGCGGCCCAGGCCGGCCACCACGACAACGGCCGCACGACTTACGGCCACAGCATGATAGTGGATCCTTGGGGGACGGTCCTGGGCTGTCAACCCGAGGGGACTGGGGCGGTCCTTGCGCACTACGAACACGAACGGGTAGATGCGGTACGGCGCCGCCTCCCCAGCATCAAGCATCGGAGACTGGAATGACAACCGAAATATCGCACGCACAGAATCTCGAAAAGGCCCAAGAATTCTTGTTGACGCCGGCCGGCATAGGGCCGGGCGAACTCGAGCAAGTCATGGGCCGAATACTGAGCAATAAGCTCGATTATGCGGATTTGTATTTTCAGTATAGTCGCGACGAAGCTTGGTCTCTGGAGGAGGGCCAAGTGAAGTCCGGTAGTCGGCATATCGAGCAGGGCGTAGGTGTGCGGGCGATTGCCGGCGAAAAAACCGGGTTTGCCTACTCCGACGAGATCATTATGCCAGCGTTACTCGATGCTGCCTCGGCGGCGCGCGCCATAGCCCGTGGCGGGCAAGAGAAACAACAGGCTATTGCACCCCGTAGTGGGCATAGCTTGGCTTTGTATGCGCCTTGCGATCCGCTTTCGAGCCTCGAAGATACGGCGAAGGTGGCGCTACTTGAAAGGGTCGAGCAGGAGGCGAGGCGACAGGATCCGCGTGTGAAACAGGTCATGGCGAGCCTAGGTGGGTCCCAGGAAACCATCCTTGTGATGCGCAGCGATGGGGTGATGGCAGCCGATGTCCGCCCACTTGTGCGCCTCAACGTCTCTGTGATTGTTGAACAAGACGGTCGCCGCGAACACGGGTCGTCGGGTGGCGGTGGACGAACAGACTACGGCTATTTCCTTAGCGAAGAGCGAGCGTTGTCCTATGCGCGCGAGGCCGTGCGTCAAGCCCTTGTGAACTTAGAAGCAACCCCCGCTCCGGCCGGCACTATGCAGGTTGTGCTCGGTCCAGGGTGGCCTGGCATCTTGCTTCATGAGGCGATCGGGCATGGCCTAGAGGGTGATTTTAACCGCAAAGGGACGTCGGCGTTCGCGGGCCGGCAGGGAGAAAAGATAGCCTCCACCGCCTGTACCGTGGTTGACGATGGGACGCTCCCGGGTCGGCGGGGGTCTTTGAACGTGGATGACGAGGGTACACCAACGCAAAGTACTGTTCTTATTGAGCGCGGTATCTTGAAGGGTTATCTGCAGGATCGTATGAATGCGCGGCTTATGGGGATGGCGCCCACAGGGAATGGGCGGCGCGAGTCTTACGCGCACCTCCCGATGCCGCGCATGACCAATACCTACATGTTGGCTGGGGAGACGCCGCCCGAGGAGATTATCGCTTCGGTAAAAAAGGGACTCTATGCCGTGAATTTTGGCGGCGGCCAAGTCGACATTACATCGGGCAAATTCGTGTTTTCGGCGAGCGAGGCCTATCTGATCGAGAACGGTCGCATAGGGCGGCCGGTGCGTGGGGCCACCCTCATCGGCAGCGGTCCCGAGGTGTTGACGCGCGTGACGATGGTCGGCAATGATCTGGCACTGGATTCCGGGGTCGGGACCTGTGGTAAAGACGGCCAGAGCGTGCCGGTGGGTGTCGGTCAGCCCACCTTGCGCATCGATGGCCTGACTG
>JAJYPQ010000210.1 GCA_021795255.1 Pseudomonadota bacterium | reverse complement strand
ATCCTCAAGCACGTGCGCTCCCAAGAGGATCGGCGCGTCGCAGACGAGGTCGCAGACCGCACGCCCTGTCAGGATTTCGCGCGCTTCAAGCCCCTATTCGCCCAAGTCGAAAGCGACCTAAAGACCGGCGCGCGCCGGACAGTGCCCTTCGGCAAGGAGGGGGCCAATATCCTCGAAGGGGATTTCTTTATTCTGGCCGGCCAACTCGTCTACGTCGCCGAGGTGGGCGATCCCATCAAGACCTCTATCGGCAAAAATGATGCCCGTTTGCGGGTGATCTATGCCAACGGCACCGAGAGTAATCTCCTGCGCCGATCGCTCCAGCGCGCTCTTTATAAGGACGACACCGGGCGACGGGTGACACCGGAACCCGACCCCGGCCCGGTGTTTAGCGAGATATGGGAAGAAGATGACATTGAAAGCGGCACCATCTATGTGCTGCGCAGCCTTTCCGCTCACCCTTTCATCGCCGAACATCGCGAATTGATTCATAAGATCGGCGTCACCGGCGGCAAGGTGGAGACCCGTATCGCGCACGCCGCGCACGATGCCACCTACCTGCTTGCCGACGTGGAAGTGGTCGCCAGCTACAAGCTCTCCGGGATCAATCGCACGCGGCTGGAAGCCCTCTTCCATCGTATTTTTGCTGCGGCACAGCTCGACCTGACAATCCAGGACCGATTCGGGAATCCGGTGCGCCCACGGGAGTGGTTTCTTGTGCCGCTCCCGGTTATCGACGAAGCGGTCGAGCGCATTCGCGATGGCTCCATTACGGAGGTCGTCTATGACCCCACGAGCGCGCGATTAGTTACGTCAACGGCCCGATAGCGTGAGGACGGCCACATTATTTGATGGTGTGTTTTTCTCAATCCGTGACGGACAGCCGGGGTGCGTGATTGGGGCTGCGGCGGCACTGCCCAGATCGGGGGCCGGATCCAGAACGGCGAATCGCCGAGCGGCAGCGGCATTGAATCCTTGGAGCGGCCTGTGACCGGGTGGCGCATGGGTGTTGCGGTGCAGCTGGGCCAAGTAGCGATTCTGGAAGTCGACGTAGAATGTCCCGAACGTGTTCATATACGATTTTAAGCCATCTTACAACAAGACGTCCCTAAAGCCGCCACAAAGCACACCTTCCCCTTATACTTTGTCCAAACTCAGGTCTTTTTTAATACCTTTCTGAATCTTCCGACGCTCTTCCCGAGGCCCTCAATCGCTAATCCTTTGCGACAAAGATTCCGGCAACACCAAAGGATGTCCCAAGGAACACTACCGACAATGCTGGCAGAAATCTCTTTGTAGCTTCGATCTCGCAGACTGGAAAGTCGCGACAAAGTCTCCCTCTCGAGGCCCTCCTCGTCTTCAATATCCCCACAAGGCCACAGGTCGCCATACTGAGATCCCAGCATGAAGATTCTATTGCGTAAAATAATGAAGTGACTTTCGCAGTCGGCATCCCGCCAAACAGAGGGGTACACACTGAGGCCTTTCCTTTCTTTATAGAGGCTCCATGCCGGGCCTGCCCGTGGATCAAGGTTCACGGGGATCTCAGACTCACAACCACAAGGACACATGAGAATGAGCCATCGCGGCCCTTGGCGATCAACAATAACAGCATCGCCTGGTTCCCTCAGATAACTGCTGGCGGCAGCGCGAGATGCCACAGTTGCTTTGAAGGTGAGCTTTGGATTGATCATGAGACTCCCTTAGGTTTGGCCTTTTGGCTGCTCCGTTGCCTGACCAACCTGCCGCTGAGATTGCTGCCCGATCTGCGTCAGTATTCTCTGTCCCAGGATAAATGCGATCGCTCGAAGGTTCTCATGAGCGGTCTTAAAAGGCTGCGGATTACACCCTTTGCGAATGAGGCATAATGCAAGCACCAAGGCATATTGTCCGGTAGCTCTCTCGGCGTGCCGCGATGCCGCACGAATCTGCGCTACGGAGTCATAAAACCACGACGATTGGTCCGCCGCATGGCAGGGAACAACGAATCCATTCAATACCTCCAATCGGTAAAGCGGCCCAATTGACTCAAGTAACGCTCTCGGGCTTCTTTTGCAACGAGCATCGCACCCAAAACCATCCACCAGCAAGCCACCCTCCAGAGATGCCGGATCGTAGAGCATCGGAAAATGATCCTCCGTTTTCTCGAAGTCAATGATGATCGCGTCACCACCGCGGACCAGAACGTTCGTTGCATGTAGGTCACCGTGGGCTGGTCCACACAGCACCTCGCCATGACTGTGTCGGCCGAAAATCTCGCGCGAAGGTGCAACCAAGGGATTGCCTCCCAATTCGCCAACGATGGTCGCGCGGGCAGGCGGGAGCTTGATCTCCTGTCCGTTCTCGTCCGACCATTTCCCCTCCAGATATTGCGCGAGGGTTGGACTTGAATCACGCCGGGCCTGTTTGCGCCAGGCCCCTAACGTCTTGTCGAAAAGATTAGCAATGGCATGGCCGGCGCGTCCGCCCGGAGCGCAGTCGCGGATCGGCTCGGCGCCTTCGACGAAATCACCGACCAGGATACCCTGTGATGCGCCTAGATTGCATCGTTCCAGACGTAATCTGGGACCAAGGTGAAACGGAACATAATCGAGTGCCCGGCCGACGTACTTATCATACTCGTCTGCGATTTTTTTGCGGGGCCCTAGCTTGACGAAGTGTAGGTATGGCCAGTCCCCTACCAGCCCGTCTCTAAGAGACGCGTAGGCTTTAAAAACGTTTGCTCCAGAGAGTCCGTCCATCATAGGCTTGAGATGCAGGACACGGCAATCAGAAAATGCCCGCCGCAGAAGCAGCAGACGCTCCTCATGGCCAGCTTCACCAAGCTTTCGAAGATTTCGAACAACGTCCTTACTGAGCAGCAGATTGTTGGGGCTGTTTCCCGCCGGATGATCGCAGACGACGTTAGCGAACTGAGACCAAGGCTCTGCAGAGTCCGAGATATAGACGTAGGGCGCCAGGTTGCCGCCCTCGCGTTCTCGTAACGCCTTCGGTATTCGCGTCCACTCCTCTCGCGAAATATTCGCCAGTGGAGCCCCTATGTCTAGTAGAGTATTGATAACCAGTCCACGTGCCGCCCGGGTCTTGTCGGGGTCCGACGCGATTCGCACATATATACTCACGCCGTTATTCAAGAGCATGGGGATCGTCGCGCGTAGCATGGGCCCTAGCGCATTCCGCTTTTCGGGATTTTGGAAGAAGATAACTGCGTCAAGCAGCGCAATAAAGTCCGGATTCCGTAGCTCCTCCTCCGTGCAAGATACGCATTCGAATCGGCGTCCGGTGAACTGCTCCAGTGAGTCTGAGGGAAGTCCATTAAAAAAGGCAATCTTCGCACGAGGTAGTTCAGGCGAGAACTCGCGGATCGCCATATCACTCCTCCCGCGTAAACAGGACCTGCGCGTCCCCTCGCCCGAGGACGCCCTTCGGCGAGCAGATGTAGCAGATCGGGTTCCGGCTTGCCGTTACCGATCGAAGCGACGGACTCTTGGCGTTATATAAGACATAGCGGCCTTCACTTGGAACACCTATGGTCATTGCCATGAACATCGTGACGGCGAGTGAGGTCACGGTGCTGTTGATGGAGATTACCGCCGGCGCCGGTTCCCGGGCACCCTGAATGTAAGGGTCGAGGCGGCGCTCTCCCTCGTTCATCATGTCGCGCCGGACCTCTTCGGCGTCAATAAGCCCGCTGCAGGTGAAGCAGGGTAGTCCGGGTGCGAGCGCCTGCACACGGCCATGAATGCCCATGATCTGTCCATCGGCTGCTGTAAGTAGTGACCCGACGTCAATGCACGGAATCAGATACTGGTAGGCGATCTGCTGAATGACCGCGCGGCTGCCGTGGGAATCAGTACACGAAAAGATAAAATCGGTCGAAATTAATTCCTTTGCTACGTTAGTGTATGTGACATCGCCTCGAACGCGCTTGACTGAAGCCTCTGATGCGATTGCAGTAATGTGGTCAGCGGCAACGTCAACTTTGAATCGACCAACATCACCCTTGGTAGCACCGACCACGCGGTTCAAGTTGGTCGGTTCGATCCGATCGGGATCTACGAGGATGAATCGATACACACCCAAGTGCGCCAACTGTTCGGCGACCACAGACCCGGTTCCGCCCAAGCCGACTATCGCGACTGTCAGGGACCCCATGATACGCTGCCCCGCCTCGCCGAACGCACGTACTTGGCGGTCAAAGAATGGCGGTATGAGTTCGTCCGCATGATTCGGCTCGAAGAGCACTTCGCGCCACTCACCAAGCGATATAATCCTCATCGGATCCGAAGTGCCGAGTCGACGCCCCCGCCATCCTCCGATACTGATGACCACCGCCCCGTGCGGGACTCCAGGCGTCCGCGCGGCCAAAAAGCTCGCCAAGCGATTCTCACCCATATCATCCACCTGCGAAAACTCTGGGCGTGCCTCTCCGGGATGCGAGTGAACAAATACGAGTGAATCGCCTCGCATACGCGCGGCCTTGCTGATTTGGGCCACGAACGCCGGACTGAGCTCAGCCTTGGTAGCACTGTGCTCGGTATAACTTTCCGGCCCTGGAATCTGTGCTTCCCTAACAATGAAGCGTACCTCCCCATCTGCGCGGTTGGCGCGGGAGGCAAAGAGCACGGCACACCGCTCGGTGTCGCCGCTGAGAACTTCGTTAGCGACTCGATCGGCCTCAGTTTTTGAGATGGTGAGCTCATTCATCGCGCGGGAATTAGCCTCTTCATAATAGCACTATAGAAGGTCACGAGTTTGTCGCTGTTGGGGTCCCATGTTTGCAGGTGCCAGGAAAACCACGTGAGAGGACGACTGGGATTGGGATCTCCAGGAATCGGGTTACCATCTTTTGCGTTTTGCGGCAGCGCCCCGCTTGCCAGCCGTAATTGGGGTGATACCCAAAAGCAATCCGGCTTTGCGGCTGGATAACCTGGTGACGTGAGGAACAGCACCTCCACAACAGAACGGTCCCAACCATTCTTGATTGGAACGTCCTTAATGATTACGAGGTGTCCGCCGGTACTGAGGCGCTGAAGGTTGCCCACGAGCCCTTTTTCGTCGCGGAGGTAGCTCTGCAGCTCTGCAAATTGTTGTTCTATCATCTACGCACCGAACGTTGCCGGAGGAACCGCGAAAAAGTGCTTAACCCGCTCGGTGAGATTCTCCGCCTCCCCGTCACCGATGGCCTTGTCCGGCTTGTCCCCCTCTTCCTCTAGAAAGAGTTGGTAGTTCGCCGCGACACCAGCGATTGCCTTGATTTCAGCGCCAGTCAGAGCCGTTTGCGCGGTCTCGTACTTTCTGGCATCGACAAAGAAGTGATTTAGCTTTTGGCACTCAGTCATTTCAATTCTCCTCGCAAAGTCCTGCGGTTAAAAAACATCACGGCGCGCTCCTAGTACAATCTGCTGGAATCGACCAAGTCTTTCAGTTCTTCTCGATTCGCCCACACGACTGGCTGTCCAGACATGCCAGGACCTCCGATCTGCAGGTGTCGCACAAAGTACTGAACGAGTGCTCGACGGATCGTATTGCACAACTTCCCGTTCTCCATGCCGAAATCTCTAATGACCGAATCCCGCTGGCCAGGGGTCAAATCCGGCCGCGGCTCGATGACGACTACCTCGTATGTATGCCAGTCTATATCCCTCGATGCATCGATATTGCTCGTACGGCGAGCATGGATCTCCTGCATCCGAGTTAGCACGAAGTCCCGAAACATACCGGAATCGCGACACCAAGCCCGCGCATGCCATCGGGCACCATCGAAAGCGAGCGAGTGTGGCGCAATCCAACGCCTCGTCGCAGAAGGACGGCGCATTGACTGGTACGTCACCTCGATCTCGGAACGATCCCTAATCGCACAGAGAATCGTCAGCAAGACATCGGTCCGAACGCGCCGCGTCGGCAGCGTAACAACATCACATGGCGGTCTCGACCCAATGAAGCTTAACGCTGGCGGTAAGGTCCCGGTCGTCAAATTGGCAAGCTGATTGAGGTACGCCTGCGTATCGGGCGCCAGAAAACGGGGCTCGAAACTCTGCGCAGCGCGGTAGACCTTCTCGCTCCGGTCGTACTCCATATTGCCTTCGGCAACCACCATGTACTTCGCGAAGTCCAGCGAGGCCTGTTGAATCGAAACACCAAAGAAATCTGCTAACTCGCTGCGATTGATCTTACCTTCCCAGAGCAGCCGGAACTCAATGAATTCGAGCCTACGATCCTGGCCCCACCGGCCAAATTTGGCCTGCCGACTTTCCTTACTGAGGCTCTTAGCCGTTCGGGGGAGATTGGACTCGTCCACAATCTATATCCACCTTAAAAGTAGATTGATATAAAAACCCGACTCATATTAAAACACGTCGTATACGGAAGTCAATAGACCTGTTCGGTCGGCGAGGAACTTATCTTTTCCAACGGACATTCGGGGTGATACTACGGGGGTGTCAGCACCATCTAAGAGGGCGTTGGATTTTCACAAATTGTTCCTCTGGTTCTTCTGCCTGTCCTTGAGGACCTTGTCCACGAGGATCCCCGGCGCGGCCCCCAGGCCAAAGATGACGGCCAGAAGACCCAGGGCAAACGCCGCCTCGAAGGCATGATTGAACCCAAAGAAGGCCCAGATGATGGCAAAGGCAATAATAAAAAACATGGTCTACCCCTCCCCCTGGCGCGTACCCCAATCATCATCGGCCGCGCGTTTCAGGCGCTGGTCTTCCTGGGAAAGGCGCCGGCCCTCGGGCTCATCGCCGCGCGTGAAGGCTGCAAGGGCTGCGGCGAACAGCTCGCGGCTGTACCAACCAAGTTCGACGAAATAGGCCTCCTGCTCC
>JAJYPQ010000209.1 GCA_021795255.1 Pseudomonadota bacterium | reverse complement strand
GTGCATCAGCCCGGCCAACATAGTCCGCGCGTCCAAGGCATTGAACATCCACATGGTGAGCCCTACGGCGATGATAAAGAGCGGCACGATCAAAAGGAATGAGACCGTGGCCCATATTTGGGTTTCAGAGAAATCTAACTGGAACAGCAAAATGATCTGCGCCAATACCGCGACCGCCGCTGCCGCCGACAAGCCGATCAGCGCCCAGGGTATCAGGGCCGGCTGCGTAACAAAGCCAAGCGCTAGCGTCATCAACGCTAAAGACACGATATAAGACAACAAATAGCGACGTCCGTTAACGAGCTGAACCTCGGGATGCTTGAGGGGGTTCTCTATGCCGTGCGCCATCACAACACTCCTCGCATGTAAACGAAGCTAAAAACCAAAACCCAAATCAAGGCCTGGAAATGCCAGAACACCTTAAGATTCAACATCCGATAGACGACTTTGTCCGTAAATCCTTGAAAAGCCACCTGAAAGAACATGGTCCCCATCCACAGCAGACCAAACGCCATGTGGATACCGTGAGTCATGACGAGCGCAAAGAAGGCCGACAAATACCCGCTGCGCTCGGGAGTGATGCCGACACTCAGGAGATGCGCAAACTCGTTCACCTCCATCCCGAGAAAGACCGCGCCAAGCAAAAAAGCGACACCCAAGCCAGCTAACACGCCGCCCTTGTGGCCCCTTCGCAGAGCGACCATGGCGCCACCATAGGCGAGCACACTCGTAAACACCGCCAACGTCTCGCCATACGCATAAAGCGGGTGAATGAAATCGTTGGCCATCGGGCCGCCGGCCGCGTTGTAATGGTGACTTAGCACGGCGTAAGTCGCAAAAAGCCCAGCGAAGATCATGGCGTCGCTCAACATATAGAGCCAGAAGCCAAGGGTCCTGGTCGAGATGGCATCATGATGATGATGCTGCGCCCAAAGTCCCCCTTTTCCCGAATCGCTTGTCGTCGTTGCGGAAAGTCCCATACCCATCACCCTCACTTGCTCTATTGCACCATTGACCCACTTCGGCGGTCAGGGGCCACATCGCACCCTTCTTAAGGGGCGGTAGCGCGAACCCACAAAACCCATCTTTGACCGCAGCGTCTGCAGTGACCTTTTAGGTGTTCGACCGGCTTGGACGAAAGGCTCCCATGCCGCCGCGGCGAGAATCGGGCCGTGGCGACTGACCGCGGGTCCGCGATCTGCGCTCAATCTGTTCAACCTCGCTTGCCCCGACCACATAATCGGTCTCACGCACAAAGGATCGCGCGATCACGGTGACGACCATGCCAAGGAAACTCAGATCGGTCATCCACCATATGCGCCACACAAGCCCGAAACCCAAAGCCAGCGAAAAGGCGCCGATCAAAAGTGGAACCGCCGTATTTTTAGGCATCAAAATGTCCTCGTATTGCGTCGGTAATGTGTTCTCGAACCCCTGCTCTTGGCGCCAGACCAACTCGTCCCGGGCGTTCACGCGCGGCGTTACCGCAAAGTTGTAAAACGGCGTCGGTGAGGGGGTCAGCCACTCAAGCGTCCGTCCAGTGCCCCAGGCATTCGCCCCTACGCGATTCTCGTTGCGATCACGCAAGCTCACATAGAGTTGCCGAACAAAGTAGTATACGGAGACCGTGTAGAGGCCGATCCCGAACTCCTCAAGAACCTCGAAAGGCAGCAGATGCGGATTGGCGATATAATCCAAGCGCCTGGTCATGCCCATGAACCCGGACAGGTACATCGGCACGAAGACCATGATGGTGCCGGCCGTAAAGTACCAGAAAAAACGCTTCCCTAAGGTTTCATCCAGCTTGAAGCCAAACACCTTGGGGAACCAATAGCTCACCCCACCCATGATTCCATAGATGACGACCATCAACATGGTGTGGAAGTGGGCCACCACAAAGACGCTGTTATGAACGCTGTAGTTGATGGGCGGCATGGCCAACATCATTCCGGTCAATCCGCCCAGCAGCAGCATGAAGAGTGCGCCAATTGCCCACATCATGGGTGTCTCGAAACGGCTGCGCCCACGATAGATGGTGAAAGCCCAGTTAAAGACCTTCACGCCAGTGGGAATTCCGACGACCATCGTAGCGATACTAAAGAAGGTGTTGACGGCCGGACTCGCGCCCATCGTGAAGAAATGGTGGAGCCATACCGACCATGACACGCCCGCGATCGCAAAACTCGCAGCGACCATGGTTATGTAGCCAAACAGCGCCTTTTCGGAAAATGTCGGGATGATCTCCGACATCATACCGAACGCTGGAAGGATCACGAAATACACCTCCGGGTGGCCCCACATCCAAAATAAGTTGGAATAGAGCATGAGGTTTCCGCCCATTCCCGCCGTGAAAAAATGCGTGCCGAAATACCGGTCGAGACCCAGGAGGGCAAGGGAGACGCCAAGCACCGGAAACGAGGTCAATGCGATAATGTTGGTGCTCAGCGCAGTCCACGTGAAAATCGGCAGCCGCCCCCAGGTCATGCCCGGCGCACGCATCTTAATGATGGTCGCGATGAGGTTCGCAGCCCCCAAAGTTGTCCCGACGCTCGCGATCTGAATGGCCCACATCCAATAGTCGGTCCCGACCCCCGGGCTATAGGCAAGTTCGGTAAGAGGAGTGAGACCCACCCACCCAGCGTGCGAGAAGTCCCCGAGAAACAGAGACATCATGATAAGGGCCGCGCCCACGGCAGTCAGCCACAGTCCAAGGGCATTCAGGTACGGAAATGCCATGTCGCGCGCGCCGATCTGTAAGGGGACTACCACGTTCATGATACCGACCAAGATGGGTGTTGCGGCGAACAAGATCATGATCGTGCCGTGGGCACTGTAGATCTGGTCGAAATGGTAGGGAATGAGGTAGCCGTGCGCCGCCCCGAGAAAGCCCGCCGAGTGGGGACCGTCGGCTAGCATTTGCTGCGTGCGCATCATGAAAGCGTCGATAAAGCCCCGGAATAGCATGACGAGGCCCACAAGAATATACATGACGCCGATCTTTTTATGGTCGACCGTTGTCAACCACTCGCGCCAGAGATATCCCCACTTTCCGGCGTAAGTCACATAACCAAGGAGCAGGACACCTATAACGGCGGAGAAGATAAACGCCCCGGTAATAATAGGGTTATTGGGGATTGCCGATAGGGACAAACGCCCTAGTAACGGGCTCCAGGGTCCTTGCACGTGCAGCATCGTCTCTACTCCTCTCGTCGAGAGAGCCCGAACAGGCGCTCACCTAATCTTAAAAATGTTCGTCGCTCGAAAGGTCTAGGCCTTCCCGTATGTCGGCAAAGGTGTCTTGTAGACCTTACCCATCATGACCGCCTTTATGACCCGATCAAAAAGGCCTGCGCTGACGTGCGAAAACTGATCGGATTTGCCGTCAACATTCTTGTAGGGCTTAGCGAACGCATTAAACCGCGCGTAGTTCATCCGCTGCGGCGACTTTTCGACGCGCTTGGTCCATTCTTGGAATTGGCTTTGCGCCACGACCTTGGTCTTGAACCCCATCCAGGAAAAGCCGCCGCCACTGAAGTTGGCGGAATAACCGGGGTATTGGCCGACCTTATCGGCGAGCAACACCTGTTTCGTACGCATGCCTGGCATGATATCGATCATCCCGGCGAGGTTGGGAATATAAAAGTCGTTGACCACCGTAGCCGATGTTAAATGGAAATGAACCGGGGTTCCGACCGGTATGACGAGCTCATTGGCGGTGGCGATATGTTGCTTTGGGTAGATAAAGAGCCACTGCCAGTCGGTCGTGATGACATCGACATCAAGAGGACGTGGCGTTTTTTTGCCACCGGCGGAGGCCGTGGAATTGATGAGCCTGGGATTATAAGGATTGACCGCGAAGGTGCCCTGGTAGGAGTAATAGCCCAGCAAAGCAACAGTTAATGCGGGGATGGTCCAGACTACGAATTCGATGAAATTGGAGTGCGACCACTTCGGGTCATAAACAGCGTTGCTGTTGGTTTTACGGTATCGCAGAAGAAAGACAGTCGTCATGATCGCGGTCGGAACGATAATGCCGAGCATGACTGCAACGTCGAGGATCGTGAATCGGAAATCCACGTTCGCCAGGGGCCCGGCCGGCCGGAACAACACGAACTGGCGGGAAAGTCCCTGCGCCGAACAACCAGCCAGAAGCAGGGCCGGTACTAGTGTAATATAACGGGCCAGGAGCCTCAGTCTTTTCGCGACCATGTTTGGTACCACCCTGCGTGCTTTGTGATGACAAGCGCATATAGGGAGTGGGCGCAAGCCAGAGGCTCAGTACCCAGCCCTCATACCCGGCATAAGCGTATAATAATATAAACAATATACGAATTACAAGACCGCTGACTCCGAGCGGTGACCTTGCGGATGTCAATGGCAAGAACAGGGCTGCACAACGATCTCTTTAAAAACCGTTACTTATAAGGCTAGTCGGGGCACAAAACGCGTCTTACGGGTGGGATAGGTGGGGAAGGGGCTTAAGCTCAAACTGGTCCGAGCGGCGGTCACGCGGGGGGCTCAGTCTTGGCGCCCTCGTTACCCCGTGCTTTCTTTCTGGTCGGTCGCGGGCGTCCGAGAGGTCTCATCGCAGACGTTCTTGTCCGCGATCCCAGTCTCGATGCCGTCTAGACTCCGTGCGTTGCGCTCCCGCCAATAGCGCTTCACGCCCGCCTCACCCTTTTTTTGGGTCCAATCGGCAAGGTCGGGGCGATCACCTGCGAACTCGTAATAAGGCACCCCAAAGCCGCACGAGGTCTGAACAAGATCAATCGCCACATCGAAGATCTGCCGTGATCCGGGCTGTGGAGGGAATAGGCCAAACAAGCCGGGCCATTCAGGGTCCTTTCGGTGAATCGCGCGCGCATGGCCGTAGAGGCGCAAAATGACGGGATCACCAGAAAAGGCACAAAACATCAGGGTCATGCGCGGGAAACTGAGGACGTGAGCCGCGGATTCGTTGCCGCTTCCTGTGAGGTTGAGCCACACTACCCGGTTTGGGCCTAAAATCCGCAACGAGTCGAGACCTTTGGGCGAAATGTTGATACGGCTGTCTTCGGTGGCGGTAGCGACAAAAAAGATCTTTTGGGCGGCTATAAATTCGGCCCATCGCTCAGAAATTTCGCTGTACTGCTTCGCCATAAAGAGGTCTCCCCGTAGCGTCCTTCAATCGGCGTGAGTCTAGCACGCGCGGAGCGCCCACCGCAGACTCTGCGTCTCTGAAAGCCATGACGTTGAGGGCCACCTTTATGGCCCACGGCTTAACAAGCCCCCGAAAACAGGAAATCGCCTCCCTTGAGCCTAGCCTTAGGCTGTGACCAACACGGCGATCGGAAATGCCCGAAAAAGATCGGCCGCCAAGAATCCGCCATCGCGCCCGCGTGGCATCAGTGACTCCCCTGTAAGAACGTTTAATAATGGCCTGTCGGCACTCTTTGGCAACACCTCCACTGCGGTGTCACCCCACGCCTCACGCCCTAAGGGCAAACGCTCAGCGCCCTTTGTGATGGCCCAATAACACCTCGGTACCGCGACTATCGCCGATTGGTCCCCTAGGTGACGAGCAAACCCGACAAGGTGAGAAGCTCCCGCGCCCGACACTGGAAGTGGCACATAGGCTCCGTAATTAAAGAGATCCGAGTGAGACCTTCTTAGAGAAAGAAGCGTGCGCGTGAGAAACATCTTTACCTGCCCGTCTTCGGGTCTTGCACAAAGACCATGAACCCAAGTGGCGCGGGCTTCGGGCGTCACCGCATCGTATTGCGCGATATCGGCCATGAGCGCCAAACGACTGGGATAATCGACGGGCCTACGATTGTCGGGATCGACGAGACTAAAATCCCAAATCTCTGTCCCCTGATAGAAATCGGGAACGCCCGGCGCAAGCAGTTTTAATGCCACCTGACTCAAGCCCGTCCAGAGCCCCACCCGGGCAATAGGAGCCAGCCAGGCGCTCCATGCCTCCCGAAAACCGGGGTTCGCGACCGGATCGAACACCGCCTCAATAAAGGCCGTGAGTCCGCGCTCGTAGTCCGAACACGGGTTGACCCAACTCGTCTCGAGCTTGGCCTCGCGCGCGGCCTTTTCCATGTAAGCGACAAGCCGGGCACATACCTGTGCCATCTGGTCGTCATCGACTGGGCCAAGCGGCCAGATCCCGACCAGGCTCTGATAAAAGAGGTATTCGTCGCGATAGCTCGGCGCGCCCTCCTTCACTTTTCCCCTAAAGTGTTGATGCTGATCCCGTAAACGCAGGACGCGATCGCTCCAGGCGTCGGGAATTTCCGCAAGCACGTTCAACCGCGCGCGGACGTCCTCGCTGCGTTTTGTATCGTGACTTGATGTACCGAGCATCGCATGCGGCCAATCGCGCAAGCGTTCGCTATTGGCTTTATGGAAGGCCTCCACCGATACCCCAAAGCGGGACGGATCTCCCCCAACCTCGTTTAGGGAGACAAAGCGATTGTAGCGGTAAAACAAGGTGTCCTCGAGTCCCTTAGCCATGACTGGACCCGTATACTGCTGAAAGGCCGCAACACAATCCAAAACAGCCCTCCGGTGGTCGCTCGGTTCATCCTCCAAGCCTTCTAATAACAAGACGCTCTGCACAAACTCCACGACCGATGGCTCAAGAAGCGCATTGCGCCCCTTGGCCTGCGCACATGCCGTTTCGATATAATGCCGGTCGCGCGGGTCGACCCCGCGTTCGCTCACATAGGTTCGATACACCGGAAAGCACGCGACGATCTCAAAAAGTGCCGCCATTTGCGCCGAGCGGGTATAGTCACGCGTACGCCGATCGCGCTCCGCTATGCGCTCCAAGCGAATACCAAG
>JAJYPQ010000208.1 GCA_021795255.1 Pseudomonadota bacterium | reverse complement strand
GTCCAGCAGGGCATGAATAACGGTGGCCATAGCTTGCCGGGACAGCCGATAACTGCGTTCGAGGGTCCAGCACAATTCGACCAACACGATATCGGAGACAAATAGCGCGCCCTCTTCACGACCTTGTGCATCAAACACCGCCTTAGCCCGAGCGGCCTGGGCTTCATCGTCACGGGTAAGAAGTCGCACCAGAATATTGGTGTCGAGGGCTATCATGTCCGACGGTTGCGTGACTCCACCGCTTCGGCGATGCCCTCATCCATGGCCTCAATGCCAAGATGCGCCTGATGTGGGTGGTGCACTATACCAAACAGGTTGTCCGCTCCCCGTGCCAATATTCGCACGTGCAGGATGCCTTGCTCTGTGAGTTCGAAGTCGAGTTTGCTGCCCGGAACGATACCCATCTTGTCCCGCAGTTCCTTGGGGACGGTTACTTGCCCTTTATCGGTGACTGTCGCCAGCATGTGGCCCCCTGAATAGAGTGAATTCACTCGCATGTAAGATATTATATGTGTATCTTACTTATTCTTCAAGTAAGAACTCGCGTGTGGTGCGCCCAAGCTTTGGCCGCGGGCGTACGGTCCAGAGCCTAAAGGCCCGATTGGCGATATATGACCTTGCGTTGGAAGGGGCGCCGGAAGAAGGCTCGGGGCGCCTCCGGACATCCCGGCAACCCCTGACGAGGGGCCGGCCGTTTGGCCAGCGACCAAGCCTGCGCGCAATGATCGCAGCAAGTCTTCGCTCG
Source organism: Pseudomonadota bacterium (assembly GCA_021795255.1). Next base: position 6,093 of record JAJYPQ010000208.1, on the reverse strand, counting down.
CCCTCGGGGCGCCCCTTTCGTGACCCCGTGAGATCTCGTTACCGTGGAGGTCTTCAACGCACAAACTCTATCGGCCTTGCACTCCTGGAGCTATCGGCTTTACCGCCGTGACGCGGGTCGGCTCTAGCCCATACCCTCGGGCGGAGTTGCGCTGATCTTGTGGATACTGAGATCCGTGCCCTCCTCTTCTTGTTCCGGCGTCAGGCGAATTCCGATCGTGGCCTTAAGGACCCCGTAGACAAGGCCCCCGCCTACGAGCGCTGTCAAGATACCAAGCCCCGTTCCTATAAGCTGCGACAGGAAACTGACACCACCCATACCACCGAAAATGCGCAATCCGAATATCCCGGCGGCAATCCCACCCCAGGCCCCACAAACGCCGTGCAATGGCCACACGCCCAACACATCATCGATCTTCCAACGGTTCTGCACTAAAGCAAAGAGCCATACAAACAACACCCCCGCAATGGCGCCGGTAATGAGTGCGGCCACTGGGTTCATGATATCCGAGCCTGCGCAGATCGCGACTAGGCCCGCCAACGGCCCGTTATATACAAAGCCCGGGTCATTGCGGCCCATAAACAGGGCCGCGAGCGTACCGCCGACCAAGGCCATGAGCGAGTTCACCGCCACAAGCCCGCTGATGGCGTCAATGTGCTGCGCCGACATGACATTAAATCCGAACCACCCTATCGTTAGGACCCATGATCCAAGCGCCAAAAACGGGATGCTCGATGGCGGGTGGGCAGCGACACGACCACCGTGCAGATAGCGCCCCCGGCGAGCCCCAAGCAACAGTATGGCCACCAATGCGATCCAGCCGCCCATGGCGTGCACCACCACAGAACCCGCGAAATCATGAAAAGGGTGCCCGAAATGGCGCGTAAGAAAGCCCTGGAAACCTAGATTCCCATGCCAAGCAATACCTTCAAAGAAGGGATAGACCAGGGCCACCAATACGCCGGTTGCAATAAGCTGGGGATAGAATCGGGCACGTTCGGCAATACCCCCTGAGATGATCGCCGGGACCGCGGCTGCAAAGGTTAGGAGGAAAAAGAACCGTACGAGCGCGTACCCGTTATCGAGATTGAGCGTCGTCGCTGCGTGCAAAAAATTGATACCATAAGCGATACGATACCCAATGAAGAAGTAGGCGATGGTCGAAATAGAGAAGTCAACCAGCAACTTCACAAGGGCATTGACCTGATTCTTTTTACGCACCGTCCCTAATTCAAGAAACGCAAACCCGGCATGCATCGCAAACACAAGGATCGCGCCCATGAGCAGAAATAGGACATTGCTGCTTGATTGCAAGGTATCCATCGTTTGACCTCGGACAAAGGAATGCCGATAGTAGAATATCGCGCAGCCTATTCCCAGGGGGAGGTCATAGCTGGCTATCGCGAAGGGCGAGGGCGAAGCCAGGGGCCGATTGAAGGCTATCAAACCCAGGGCGCCACGTCCCACGATTGGGAGGCGGTTCGCGGTGCCGAACCCTGCCTATTACGAGCCCGAAATCCCACAGGGGGAACCCCGAGCCCTCGGCCATGCGTTCAAACCCCCGGCACGCTCGCCCCGGTTTCCGAGACCGCGTCCATTTTGGAGTCATGCGCTTTAGTGACGAATGCGAATGTGAGCGAAAACCACAGGCCCTTGAATTACGAGAGACCACCCCCGCAGACGGAGGATACCACCCAAGCCATACCGCAGACCGGGACCTCCCCAGGACGCAAAGCGATCTTGCAGGCGGTGACGGCCGGGCGCTTATCGCCGCCCTCTCGGGCATAGGAAGCGTTCACGAAACGAGGCTAGGTCGCAAGACCGCCAAAAGCGGCTAGCGCGCACTGGGGCTTTTGGCAGCGGATATCCACGCCTATCCATCCAAGACGCCAGCGGCGAAGATGCCGAGCAGGGTAACCTTGAAGAACTCTGGCTGGTTGTCCGCGGGATTTTTCCGATCGTTGGATCGGGGCGCGCTCATTTTCCTCCGAGGGCCGTTAGGGGCGGCGGTCAGGGGCCTGGGGGTGGGCTCGCCTCCTGCCGGCCTATCAGGGCCCTTCAGGGCCTAAAAACCTTCCGCCCCTCCCCGCGCGCCTATTTTAAGCCCCAGCACCGCCGCAAGATCCCTTACGCCCGCGCCCAGCCGGGCCGCGGCCCCGCCCGATCTCGAAAAGCACCAGTCAGGCCAGCTTCGCTCCTGGCTCTCTTCGAGATTATAGCATTCGAAAAATCGGAGGCTCGCCAACCGCTCCGCTTAGCACCTATACTGTTGATTCGTATCGGAAGCCGGACATTAGCCCGAGAAATGTTATGAGCGAAAGAATCGACGTTCGCCACCTCCAAAAGGGGATGTACGTGACCGCTCTGGATCGTGCGTGGGAGGGAACGCCTTTTCTGTTCCAGGGCTTCGTAATCCAAACCGACGCGGAAATACAACGTCTGCGACGCTTATGTCGCTACGTCTATATAGCGACCGATTTTCAAGTCGATAGGCCGGTGCACCCCAAGCCCAACTTAGCGCCAAGTTCTCAGGAACCCACTCGTCCACACAAACCGCGCGCGAAATCTATCGGCATCACTCAACAACAGGGCGAACATCCCTTTGCGGCTGACCCAAAGACGCTCGAAGAGGAGTTGCCCGCAGCGCACGCTCTCGACATCGGCAGTCGCGAGCTGGCGTACACCATTATGGACGACGTCCGTCTTGGGCGTAGCATCGATTCAGATCGCGCCCGCAAGCTCATTGCGGGCATGGTAGAAAGTATAGCCCACAACCCAGACGCGCTCATCTGGCTCACGAACTTGCGAAAGAAAGACGAATACACTGCTTTGCACAGCGTGCGCGTAGCCATCCTCGCCCTGGCATTTGGCCACCACCTCAAGCTCTCAATCGTAGAACTGAACATTCTTGGCCTCGGCGCTCTATTGCACGACATCGGAAAGCTTATGGTGCCAAACAGCATACTCAACAAGCCCGGGCGCCTCACGCCAGAAGAATTTTCTATCATGAAGACCCACGTCCCCCACGGGGTCGCGATCCTCGAAAAAACCCACGACGTACCGTCCGCCGCCATCGAGGTCGCGAGCGCCCATCACGAGCGTTATTCAGGTAGCGGATACATCTACGGCCTTTCGGGAAACCGTATCGGCCTATTCGGTCTTATCGGCGCTATCGTCGATAGCTACGATGCCATGACAAGCGAGCGCGCCTACCAAAACGGGATCTCGCCCTACGATGCCCTGGCAAAACTTTATAAAGGACGGGGAACGGATTATCACAGCGGTCTAGTAGACCAATTTATCCAATGCATGGGGGTCTACCCGATAGGCAGCATCGTTGAACTGAGTACGGGCTCTATCGGGGTGGTCATTACCGGCAATCGTCAGCGCAGGCTTCGCCCCAAGGTTGTCTTGCTCTTCGATGCCAAGAACGCCCCCTATCCTCGCAATACGGTGATCGATCTCATGCATTTCCCCATGGATGGCTCGGACGGCGCCATTGAGATTCGGCGAGTGCTTCCGCCCGGTACCAACAACATCAACCCGAGCGATTACCTGCCCGGTTGAGCTTTTCTCCCGCCTACACCAGCACCGGCCGCCCGTCCCCCAAAAGCGCAGGTCAGTAGCCATATTCATATCCGAGCGGACCGAGAGTGGCCCTAGCCTCAAAATTCCCGAGTTCTTCCCATATTCGCGATTTCCCCCGATCCCATCACACCATAAGTTTGGTCGAACCCCGCGCTAGCGTTCTTTGTACCGTGATCCGATGACCCTCCATGAACATCGTCTCCCATGGGACCCATGGCCGGCGCGAGGCTCGTGGCCTCATACTGGGCATACGACCTAGACTGGCTGTCTTGCCGCTTATTACCTGGAACCGACTGTCTTGGTGCCCCATCAAGTCACGCAGACCAGACAGGGATTCCCGCATCCATGTCCATCAAAGTGACCGTGGAGGCAGCGTAGCGCCATGCCAAGCGAGGCTACGGATATTGGCGCCTGTGACGGCGCTTACGAGTCAGTTATGTCTTTCGCAGCCCATGAGAGTTATGGAATTGACACAATCCCGAGGGATAGAGCGCCGTCAGAGGGAAGGGCGCCTTGCGTTCTTTGGCAGATCCGAGGCTCGTTGCGGATTCAGAAAGAGATCGCCACTCCCTGCCGATTTTCGCCAAAACAGGGCCGCAGGCGCCCTGAGCCTTCCTGAAACGCAAGGCGCGCCCTGTAGACGTCGCCGCGCACCGACTTCTCCATCCTTGGTGCTAGCCCGCAAAGGCAAGCGCCGAGACTTGGGGGATGAGTAGACGCCGTGAGTGGTTACTTGGAAGGGCCTTTCAGGGGGAAAACACCGAGGCACACGCAATTGCTCCCGCGACCCCTAAGCCAAAATCTTAGGAAATCGCCGCCTGTAAAGCCCGGACTCCCGCCTCCGCGACCAAGGCATCCTGCTGGGCTTGGACCCCGGAGACACCGATGGCCCCTACAATCTTGCCGGCCACGAGTAAGGGCAATCCCCCCTCGATCGGCATGACGTTCCCCATCGCCAGGGTTCGGAGCCGCAGCCCGCCTTCGGCCAAGCCCTCCTCGAATACCTTGGTCGGACGCTTGAAGCTGACCGCCGTCTCGGCCTTCCCTTGGGCTATGAGAAGCGACCCGATCTGGGCTTGGTCGAGTCTCTGGAGCATGACAAGGCGAGCGCCGGTGTCTACTATCACGATAACGACCGGCCAACCATTCTTGATCGCCTCCGCTTCGGCCGCCGCCATCGCGATCTTGGCCTCGGCAAGACGGATGTTGCGGCCATACTCGGATGTCGCTACACCTTGTCGACTCGATGCATCGGTCATAAAAATGATCCTCGCTGAAATACCGCTCAGTTTCGCGCCCGCGTTTTTCCCGAGGCGTCAGGCGTCCAGGCCTACGGGAATCCGGTGACCCACTCGCGGCAGGAGCCGGCGCAAAAGCGGGCCTGTCATGACAGTCGTCGCGATCGCCATGACGACCAACATCGTATACACCTTTTTCGGTACGAAGCCCGCGCTATAGCCGATATTGATCACAATAAGCTCCATCAGGGCCCGGGTATTCATGAGCGTACCCATGATGCCAGACGCGTCGTGATCCAAGCCGCTCGCTCGCGCCCCCATGTAGGCGCCACCGCCCTTACTGAGCGTGGCCACCGCCATGACCATGGCGCACCAAAGCCAGAGATCGCCGGTATTAAGCCCGGTCAAATCCGTACGTAGGCCGGCATAGGTAAAAAATATCGGCAAGAAGAACACCATGACGAAGTCGCCCACCGTCCGACCGAATCGGCTCACGAAATCGCTATGCTCGTGCACCATGATGCCCATCATGAACCCGCCGAATATGGTAAATATACCGATTTCGTAAGTCACCATGCCCGAGACAAAGACCAAAAGCAGGGTCACGGCCAAGACATCGGGCGGCAGACCCTCCGAGTCCGGCCAGGAGACGCGGCCCAAGGCATAACGAATGGCGGGCCGGAGCACGAAAAAGCAGACCGCGAGATAGGCCGCGAGACTTACAAGGCGTAGCGTCATCGCGATGAGAGAAAAATGCGCGGTCGCAATCGAAGCCACGACCAGCAGCAAAAGCCAACCCACGACATCGTTGATCGCCGCGGCGCTGATCGCGATCGCGCCAAGCCGGGTGCGCGTGAGGCCATACTCCATGAGGATACGCCCAAGGATGGGGACTGCGGTAATGGCGAGCGCCGTTGCGATAAAGAGGCTGTAGGGCCAAATCGGGATATGCGGGGCGAGATAAGGCTGCGACACGAAGCCCAGGGCAAGCCCCGCTCCGAACGGAAGCCCAATCGCGCCTATGGAAATGGAGATGACCGTCTGGCGATTTGCGATCTCACGCACGTGCGAGAAATCGAAGCCCATGCCGATCTGGAACATGAGGAGCGTTAAACCGATCTGACTCATGATCACAAGCGGCAGGTGCGAGGCACTGCCAAAAACATAGAACGAGAGACGGGGCGCGATATGCCCAAACAAGGACGGCCCGAGACAGAGCCCGGCCATAATCTCACCCACCGAGCGGGGCTGGCCGATCCGGCGCGCG
>JAJYPQ010000207.1 GCA_021795255.1 Pseudomonadota bacterium | reverse complement strand
TCTTCGCGCCGGCCGCTTCGACCGCCAGATTGTTGTTGATAAGCCGGATTTGGCGGCACGCGTCCAGATACTTAAGCTGCATGCGCGTAAACTGACATTGGCCGCTGATGTGGATCTCACCGTGGTCGCTCAACGCACACCTGGTTTCGTCGGCGCCGATCTCGCTAGTACGGCCAACGAGGCCGCTATCCTCGCAGTCCGCCATAACCATGAGGCCATCACCATGGAGGACTTCGAGGCCGCCATCGATCGCATAACAGCCGGACCTGAGAAAAAACATCGTCTACTCAATGCAGTCGAGAAGCACCGAGTGGCTTTTCATGAATCGGGACACGCCTTGACCGCGATATCCGTGCCTACCGGAGAACCGGTCCATAAAGTTTCCATCATTCCGCATGGAGCGGCGGCATTGGGATACACCATGCAACTGCCTGTAGCCGAAAAGTTTCTCGCCACGGAAGATGAGCTTAAAGACCAGATCACCATATTGCTGGGCGGGCGGGCAGCCGAAGAGATCGTGTTTGGCAATACCTCAACAGGCGCCTCCAATGATCTTGAACGCGCAAGCGAGATTGCTCGCGACATGGTCACTCGGCTTGGCATGAGCGATAAGCTTGGCGCGCTCACCTACGGGCGCCGCCAGCAGGCCCTTTACTTAGGAAGCGAATACACGGAAGAGCGCAATTATAGCGAAGACACGGCGCGCGAAATTGACGCGGCCGTCAGAACGCTGGTCGAGGACGGTCACAACCGTGCACGCGCAATACTTGAAGGAAAGCGAACCGTGCTAAATGCGCTTGCCGATGAGCTAGAGACAAGGGAGGTCATAACAGGCGAAGAGGTCAACCGGATCGTGGCAGCGGCGCAGGGCGCTTGACATAAGTGCAAACGATTTGACGTTGCGATTTTTATTGAGAATCGATTTTGCACAAGAACGCTGAGGCCAGTTATCATAATGGCCGCTGTAGAAGTGCGCTGCGCTTGCCTCATTTCTATCAAGACGGGGCGCAAAAGCGTCGTCCACCCGCCGCAAGATGGCCTTTTAAGTTCCGCATGATGGATATCAAAGCCATTGACGGTTTATCATCGTAAGTGTCATAGTGTTGGCGTACGGTCCGTGTTTCCGGCAGTAACACTTGTCTGGATTGGTCGATCGTTTTCGACCGAAGTCTGCGGTCGTTACGCGCCTGAATCGGCAGTCGTCTCCGTCGGAATGCGCGCTTTTTATTGCGCTGTAGGGGGATAGCGTGATCGAGAGTCGGAGCCATGGACGGGGTGGGCAAGGTAGTGTAGTCGCAGCCTACGTGCTTGCCACGGCAGCTATCGCCCAAGGGTGGTTTGCGCAGGCTTTCCCGAGTTTTGGCGCGGAGCGCCGAGGGGCTCCGGTGGCGGCATTCGTGCGCATTGCAACGTCACCGATTCGCCGCCGTTGCGAGGTGAACGAACCCGCCTTTGTCATCATTCAGGATGAAACTTTAGCCGTACTACCGGAGAGCCTTGCCGGCCTTGCACCCGAAGGGGGGGTCGTGATCAACTCCCAGCGGGATTCTCGGGAATTGTCAGGCGTCCTCGGGCGGACGATCTATGCGCTGCCCGCCACTCGGCTCTCGCTCGAGACTCTTGGCCGCCCCATGCCCAATACCGCTCTACTATCGGCCTTTCTTGCGCTGACGGAGCTGTTGCCCGTTGCGAGCCTTAAGGACGCCCTGGTAGCACGCTTTGCCGGAGAGGTATTGGCGCGCAACCTACGCCTGATCGATCAAGTGGCCACGGCCACGCCGGGCGGTATCTGGAAAGAGCGCACACATGCCACAAGCACTTGAGGGTTCCCAGGCTATTGCTCATGCCGTGGCCCTATGCCGGCCTCAGGTGGTGGCGGCCTATCCCATTACGCCACAGACCCACATCGTGGAGCACATTGCCAAGCTCGTGGCGGACAGCAAGCTTCATTGCGAATTAGTGAGCGTCGAAAGCGAATTTTCGGCCGCCTCGGTGGTGCTGGGCGCGGCCTGCGCCGGCTCCCGCGCCTACACGGCCAGCGCCTCCCAAGGCATTCTGCTGATGAGCGAAGTGCTCTATAACATCTCCGGGCTACGGGTGCCTTTGGTACTAACCTGCGCCAACCGCGCGGTATCGGCTCCGCTTTCCATTTGGAACGACCAGCAGGATTCGATGGCGGTGCGCGATGCGGGCTGGATCCAACTCTATTGCGCCGACAATCAGGACGCGGTGGATACGACCATTCAAGCCTTTCGCATCGCCGAACACTGCGAGTTGCCGGTGATGGTGTGTGTCGACGGCTTCACCCTCACCCACACCCTGGAATCCCTGGAATTACCGACCCAGGAAACGGTCGACCGGTTCCTGCCGCCCTATCATTTTGCGCGCACCATCAATCCCCTAGCCCCCCTTTCCATGGGCACCCTGGTAGCGCCGGAGTATTTTACCGAAGCACGCCACATGCACCATGTGGCGCTCCTTGGCGCGGAACAGGAAATCGTCGCCGCGGCAACCGACTGGGCTACGATGTGCGGGCGTGAACAGGCGCCGCTTCTACGCGTGGACGGGCCGCCAGAGGCACGCATCGGCCTGCTTGCTTTGGGCTCGGTGTTTGGCACGTTACTCGATGCGCGCGATCAATTTCCGGGGCCGCCGGTAAAACTCATGCACTTGCGCTGCTTGCGCCCTTTTCCCGTAGCCGCTGTGCGTGCGGCATGCGTTGGGCTTACCGATCTCATTGTGCTCGAGCGCGCCATTGCACCCGGCGCCGACGGTATCGTAGGGGCCGAAATACGTTCCGCTCTCATGGGGCTGGACAAGCCGCCACGTGTTCACAATTTCGCAGCCGGCCTGGGCGGCCGGGATGTGCCGCTTGCGATCTATCCGCGCCTACTCGAGGCCATTACCAAACCGCATCCGCGCATGAGCGCCATCGACCTCCGGCCTGAGTTGCTGCCGGTCGATTCACAAATCTGCCGGGAGACCGCCCCTTGATGCCGCAGACACTACATGATCTTCGTGGGGCCCAGCCACGCTTTCAAGGGCTCGAATCCGGCCATCGTGCCTGCCAGGGTTGCGGGCAAGCCCTCGCGGCACGGCTTACTTTAGAGGCTTCAGGACCCGATGTAGTGGTTGCCAACGCCACCGGTTGCCTCGAGGTCTTCACGACCGCTTGGCCAGACTCCGCTTGGCGGGTGCCCTGGCTGCATTCCCTGTTTGCCAATACAGGGGCTGTGGCGGCGGGCATGGAAGCCGCGCTGAAGATGCAAGGCCGCGAGATCAAAGTACTTGCCTTCGCAGGCGACGGTGGCACCTTTGATATCGGTTTTCAGGCCCTTTCGGGCATGCTCGAGCGCCGACACAATGTGCTTTTCATCTGTTATGACAATGAAGCCTACATGAACACGGGCGTGCAACGCTCCAGTTCCACACCACATGCCGCCGCCACGACCACATCTCCCGCCGGCACGGCGCGCATGGGCAAGCGCCACTTGAAAAAGGATATCCTGTCGATCATTGCCGCCCATCATATCCCCTACGCGGCGACCGCATCGATCGCCTACCCGGCCGACTTGCGCAAGAAAGTGCGCCGTGGGATTGAGGTCGACGGGCCGAGTTTTCTGCAAATTCACTCCCCCTGCCCTCTTGGCTGGGGCCATGGTGGCGAGCTTTCCATCGAGGTGGCGCGCCTTGCGGTGCAGACTGGAATATTCCCATTGATCGAGTTGGAGCAAGGGGCATTGATCGGGGCAATGCCGATCCGCCAAATTCATCCGGTGGCAGACTACCTCAAGCTTCAGGGGCGCTTTAAGCATCTTTTTGCAGATGACCCCCTAGCCCGTGAAGAGCTTGCCCACGTCCAGGCCCTCGCCGATCAAAACATCGAGACCTATGGCTTGCAAGGGGCCATTCCTGACCCCCTCGACACGGAAGGCGCGGACACGGTGCGCCGCGGCGGCCTTCGCTTCGCATAAGGAGATCTCCATGCCCGTCATGACTCCCGGCGCCTTTGCGTACCCCGCCACATCTCTTACCTTCAAAACCGGCAGTTGGCGCACGATGCGCCCCCTTTATTTTGAGCGTCCGGCGCCCTGCCACAATGGGTGTCCCGCGGGAGAAAATCCGCGCGATTATCTCGCCCGGGTAGCAGAAGGGGATCTCAAGACCGCCTGGGCCACCCTGGTGGCGGCCAACCCCTTACCCGCGATCACTGGGCGAGTATGCGACCACCCGTGCGAAAACGCATGTAACCGCGGTCGCTTCGACGCGGCGGTCGCCATTCACAGCTGCGAGCGGCTGCTCGGCGACGAGGCCATTCGCGCCGGATGGGACTACGCGCTACCGCCGCTTTCCCTCGATGCACCCAAGGTAGCCGTGGTGGGCGCCGGTCCCGCGGGACTGTCGTGCGCCTATCATCTCCGCAGATTGAATATTTCAGTGACACTTATCGACCGATTACCCGCGGCCGGTGGCACCTTGCGCATGGCCTTGCCGGGTTATCGCCTACCGCGCACAGTACTCGACGCGGAAATCGAACGGCTACTTGCCATTGGTATCTCATTTTTGCCCGATACGAGTCTTGGGCGTGATCTTTCTCTTGAAGAATTGACACGGGAGTATGCCGCCGTCTTCCTTGGCCCAGGCCGTCATCGCGCGCGGGCGTGGGATGTGGATGGGCGTATCCCGAGCGATCTGCATTCCGCCTTCACGTTATTACAGGACTGGGTCGCCTTCGGCACCGTGCCCAAGTTTCGCTCCGCCGTGATCGTGGGCGGCGGCAACAGCGCCATCGACATGGCGCGCGTTCTTGCGCGCGCTGGGACACAAGTGCACGTGGTCACCCATGACTCCCTACCAGGCCCAGGCATTGCGCGCGAAGTGGCCATGAAAGCCGCCCCACTCGACATTCACCAAGCGCAGGAGGAAGGCGTCATATTCCATGCAGAGCATGGCATCCACCGCCTGATCCTGCGCGGTGAGAAGGTTGTGGGGGTCGAGCTCGTCCGTATGAAAAAAGTCGCGCAGGGTAACAACGTTTTCGATATCGTCCCATTCGAGGGAACGGAAACGGTGCTCCATGTTGACCAGGTCATTCCTGCTGTCGGTCAGGAAGTGGAACCAGACGGCATGGAAGAACTGCTCGCCAAGCGGTCTTTTTTCCCTGTAGACGACGCCGGGTGCCTGACGGGGCATAAGGGTATATTCGTCGGCGGCGACGCTCGCCTACACGCCTGGGGCACCGTGAGTGGCGCTGTCGGGGACGGCAGGCGCGCGGCGGCCGCCATTCAAGCCTATGTGCTGGGAAAATCCTACGATGCGCCGAAGACTACGCCTTCGGCAATCGGCATTGAGGAACTTAACCTCCACTACTTCGAACATGCACCGCGCGCGGAAGAACCCTTTCTTTTTCCCAAAGACCGCCTCGACAATAGCGAAATCGCCGGTGGCTTGACCCTACATCAGGTCACGACGGACGCCCACCGCTGTTTCTCATGTGGTAACTGTATGGCTTGTGACAATTGCTGGACGCTATGCCCGGATCAAGCCGTGCTCAAGACTCGCGAACTCGCGTTCGATGGTTCGCATTACCGTATCGATTATGATTACTGTAAAGGCTGCGGCTTGTGCGCCCACGAATGCCCGGTAGGCTACATCGCCATGATCACAGAGCCCTCTTGAAGGATTCAGCGCTTTGCGCTAACCGCTTTCCGATCCCTCAACGCCGCAAGTGTCGCGGCAATGTACCGATGGCAACTTCACGCCAGACCGCCCCGTTTCGCAGCCGCACGCCTTGCCCCCGGACAGGCGCGGTAAGCCGCTTCCGACCCACAAGACGACGGCCCCACCACTTATGAATGGGAACGAATATGCCGACGCAGGGCGTCTCCTGTGGCGGCCACCAACGGATGCAAAGATGGCGTAAGCCGTGGCTGACTGCAAAACTGCATGGTCACAATATCTGTCGCCGTGACATGGGTCTGGACTGCGAGCGCTATGGTGTTGACAAGTTCGCCGGTCGTCGGCCCCCCGAGCACCTGCCCCCCCAAAATCTGAAGCGAATCCGCGGCGAATATAACGCGGCAAAATAACTCCTTTGTATTGGGCATAGATGCCGGGTGATGGTCTGGCAAATGGGCCTCTCCAAAAATCACCGTAAACCCCTCCGCCTCCGCCCCGCTTTGTGTAAGCCCCGCCACACCAAAGGCCACGCCGTCGATCTCGCTTGCGTAAACACTGACAGAGCCGACGTTGTGTCGAATTTCACGCAGCGCATACAAATTCATACCGGCTATACGCCCCTCGGCCGCGGCTTGCGACGCCACCATCGCATGACTTGGCCTGCGTGTAAAAAACTCCGATTTATAGGCACAATCGCCAACCGCAAACACGGCCTTGTCTTCTTGCGAACGCTGAAACGCATCAACCCATACGCTTCCATGGCTGATACTAAGACCCATCGATTCGGCCAACGCGACATTGGGCTTCACGCCGATCGCGACGAGCGCCCCATCGACTGCCAATGGCGCCTGTCCGGAGATCATTATCGCCTCTACATGCTGACTGCCCGCGGCGGGCCGCAGCGCCGCAACGGTGGCGCTGGTGTGTACATGCACCCCACGGCTGCGTAATACCGCTTCTACACGCTCGCAGGCGTCAAGATCAAAGGCCCCTTCCAGTAAATGGGCACGCGCCTCGATAATGTGCACTTCGATCCCTCTTTTTCTTATCTCATCGGCAAATTCCACGCCGATGAATCCTCCCCCAATTACAGCGATGCGCTTCATTCCCTTAATAACACAGCTAAACATATTCTCTAAATAGTCGTAGTCCTTGTGAATGCTCCAGACTCCCTCGAGATTTATGCCGGGGATTGGTGGCATA
>JAJYPQ010000206.1 GCA_021795255.1 Pseudomonadota bacterium | reverse complement strand
CAGACCCGGAGTGATCGCTCTATGCATGATGGTCCGGACGCAACGGTTCAGTGGAGAAACGTGCGCCGCGGCACAGACGTCCGAGGAGGCACCCAAAAGCTCCGCATACAGCTGCACGACCAGCATTCTTCGCGGCGATATGGTCGATGTCCCGCCCGCATACCTCGTCACAAATCGGTACATATCTTGAACCGTTCCCAGCCACTTTGGTTGAAGCGTCGAAAGCCGGATACGATACAATGAGTAATATTCAGGAAATGCGTGTATCGCCTCATCAAACACCTGCTTTTGCGTAGCGGCGGCACCGGCGCTTTTTAGAATTTCGAGGTAAATACTCCAGGCGTACGGGTCGCGGCGATTGATTTTCAAGGCCTCGCGGGCATCATGGGCCGCTATATTTATGGCAAACCCGAATGTCTGCCGATTATTCGCGCGCACATCTTCGGCAAAACCATTGCCTCGTATCCACCACCCAAGATTTAAGTAGTAATTGGCGCGCACTAGGTGGGCTAGCGCCGAATCGGGTTTTGCCAACACCCACGCATTGAGGCGCGAGGCAAACTTGGCATCCCCGGGCGCGGCCAACTCGCTCATGAACGCCGTAAATGGCTGAAACGTCCATGGCCCCATCCGGCTTTTGCGCAATACGGACTTGATCGCGTCATCCGCCTTTAAAAACTTTCCGGACCGAATCGCATCACGCACCTCTATCGCCTGCGCAAAAGGTGTCGGCTGTGGCGGTCGCATCGGCGCCAATCGTTTGGCCTGTTCTGCTATGCTGGCATATGCGACCTTTTCTGGACCTTTTATCTGAGACGACAGCTTATGTGGTGGCGCGCCCAACCAGCCAAACCACCACGCGCAAACCATCAGCAGAGCTCCTGCGACAAGCACGCTCAGCCACCGCCTTCCGGACAGATCTATAAGCCTCTTTCCCGCCTTGTCTGCGCTCACTATTTTACCTTGTGATATCGTCCGACGTGATCCATAGACGCCGCTACGAGAGCGCGCCCGCCATTATCCGCCACGCGTATCTATGCGGATTAAGGGACTTTCGCTGCCCATTTTTTAATCGACTTGCCACACGTCACGCCCTTTACTTTCGTGGATGTCCAGAAGTGGCGACCCAAAACGGCGGCAATAACCGATGAGGGGCATTCACCGCAATTTCTCGTGCCTATTTGATATTAGTCATTTATTGGCTATCGTCGGTTCTGCAAAAAGACTATAGCAGGCCGTTTATGGTATCGCGATAAAAGCCGGCATTACCGCGGTCCGTTTTTGTAAAAGCCTTTTTTAATAGTGTTTATCTTATGAAGTCCGGGCAATAACAGGGCATCTGCCGGAGCGTACGCGTTTGTTCGCCCAGGTCCGTAGAATGTATTTGAGGTGATGGCATTCACAGGATACGGCGCGCCTATATGTATGGGCCGTTTATGAGGACGACAACGCAATGATCATGCGGCTTAAGAAAACGGGTTGGTTGTAAAACACCTCGGTGCGGGTTTTTTTCTGGGGCTAGGCCTGGCAAGAGGATTGGGGCCGTATGGCCGATCGAGTTAAGGCTTTGGCGAAACAGTACCAAAAGCAACACCCCGGGGCCTTGGAGAGCGCCACGGGGCTGTCATGTGAGTTGCCAAACCGCCGATGGGACAATACCGCCCGGCGGCGCGGATATCAGACCGTGGCGGGCACGGTTCCTTTAAGACACGGGGTCCCGGCAGGCCGCCGGGACCCATTGGATCACGAGACCGACTGATAGGCGCCCATATCATAGGAGCCGGTGGACGGCCGCGACACGCCATTGATATCGTGAGTCACGGAAGGCAACACGACACCGGCGTTTATGGCGGGACTGGCCGGGCTTAAAGAGAGCACGGTATTCCCGGTGATGGACGGCATCACTGTCCCCATCGGCGTGATATTGGCATACAGGGGGTTTGCGACGATACTGTTTAACTCCAAGCCGGTCGTCTGTTGCCATGTATTAAACGGCATGTTGTAGATGTTTTTATCGTCCCACTCGAATGTCACACCTGCCGGGTCATAATACATATTGTGGTTTATGTGCAAGGTGGCATAGTTTGTCATGGCATGAGGGGCGATGACGACCATCGGCAGGGATGAGGAATCCTCTACGATATTGTTGCGTATGTAGACATTTGTGCCGGCCTGCTGAAGCGCCGATTCGTTGGATAGGAAAATCGCGCCGTGGTGGACGATAGCCGCGTTGTAACACGAATTATTGTAGATTTCCGCATCGTATGAGGAAGACTCGGCCAAGCAGGCGCTTTGGTCATTTGTGATCACGTTATTTTTGATGATGCTATTGTACGACTCGTACGTCTCCCCTGGCTGCAGGAATTGGACGCCCGTGGATTGGCCCAACATGATCCCACGGCTTCCGATGTTGTTCAGCGTGTTGTCCGCGAACGTAATGTCCGTCGCGTTACCCTTACAGTAAAGACCTATGTCCGATATGTTGTACACGTTGTTGTGCGCGACAAGGACGTTGACAGAGCCCACCATGTCCACTGCCTTTGTCACATAGGCCTGCGCGGAGGCATGATTATTGTCGTGGAGCTCATTGCCCCATATGACGATATTGTGCGCGGTGCTGACCAACTTTACGATCGAGTAGTCGGTGTAATAGATGTTGTTGTTGACTATTTTGACATCTGGCGTGTCTATCTGAACACCGTACTGAAGGGCGCTGGGAAGCGTAAATCCTTTGACTTCCCAATAGCTCGGCGCGTTGGTGGCGTTGGTGAAGAAAAGATTGTTCATGGCCGACCCGCCATCTATGGTCACCGCCTCATTTTGGTACGGCTCCATGACGATCCAGGCGCTGGCCGTCCCCGGATTGCTTATGGTGATACCTCCGGCATATGTGCCACCCATGACTTCTATGGTGCCGCCGGGGCGGACCATGTCGACCGCCTGTTGTATCGTTTGCAAAGGAGTCTGGGGCGTGAGGCCGTTATTGCTGTTGGAGCCCGTCGTCGAGACATAAAGGGTCGGGCCGGTCCCGGCACCCGGCGTCTCTAAGGCCTGGCTCATGGAGATGGTGCTGCCGGTGATGGGTGTCGTGGCGCTGGTGGTCGTCGGTGCGCCGTTTTGAGAGACCTGGGCGCCGGGACTTGCTGACGTCCCGGAGCCGCCGCTTACGCATGCCGACAAGGTGGCGGCGATAACAAGCGATAAGGCCGATTTTTTGAACAAGTGCGTAGGGTGTGCCGGCTTCACGTTTAATCTCCTTTGAGACACCGCGGTCTACGGCGGCCTGCATTGACCGAGTCGATGCGATAGGTTTGGGTGTTCATGTCTGACATGGCGTGCGCATGGTGCAAGGGGGCGGGATTGCGGCAAAGTCGTTTCTGATAAAGGCACAACCATGCGGGATGGATGGAAGACCGCGATCCATTCGGGAGGATGAGCGGTTCGTAGCGGGCTCATGCGTAGGACTGTGGCGCGCCGGTCGTTTTTTGCACGGTCTTTCGCCGGGCCGCCTTGCGCCGATGCCAAGTAGAAGACCACGTGCGGGGCTTTCTTCCTGTCGCGGGCAACGAGCCGCCTTTCAAACACGCGCCTTTTGGCAGGCGCAGTAGAGCAAAGAAAGATTTCGGGGCGCCCTTTGGGGCTCACGCTTGGTAGCGCATGGCGCAACGCGAAAAGGCGTTCCTTCCTGGTGGCGCCTGATCATGGCCCTTGCCACACAAAGCGTCTTGTCGCCAAAGAGAAACCTTTGTGCGCTCAAAATCCAATCAGAAAGAATTTCTGGAGGTTCGCGGCCGGTACCGGGATTCACCCGGGGTCTCCGGGCTTTCCTGGCGCATCCTCGGGCGCGGTGCGCGCTGAGCCGTAAGCCGTCAAGGCGCTCATGCGGTCTTTTTCTGAGGGCGATGACAAAGCTTATGGTCGCGTGCGCGGATTGCGGGGGCGGGCGCCGGCAAAGGGCACAGCAAGCGTGATGCGGCGCGATCGGCATGACCTCGCGCCCATGGGCGGAAGGTAGGTCCCGACCGGTCGCCTGATGTGTTACCCTCACGACTTGTGCCTGGAAGGATATCATCGACATGGCGATGCACGACCATTACGATCTTATCGTCATAGGCAGCGGCCCGGGAGGCGGCTCGGTGGCCCATGAGGCGGCATCGCGCGGGAAACGCGTCTTGTTGCTGGAACGGGGCGACTATCTCAAGCGTTCTCCGGAAAACTGGGACGCCAAGGCGGTTTTCGTTGAGGCGAAATATCAGGCCAAGGAGACCTGGTACGGGGCCGATGGCCGTACCTTCCATCCGGGTCTGCATTATTTCGTGGGCGGCAACTCGAAGGTCTACGGCGCGGCCTTGTTTCGTCTTCGCGAACGCGATTTCGAGGAGATCTCCTACCCTGACGGCGTGTCGCCGGCCTGGCCCTTGCCCTATTCGGCCTTCGAACCCTATTACACCCGCGCCGAGCGGCTCTTTCATGTCCATGGCGCGCGTGGCGAGGACCCCAACGAGCCGCCGGCCACCGGCCCCTACCCCTTTGCGCCCGTCGCACACGAGCCACAGATCGCGGCCCTCGCGGACGATTTGCGCCGAGCGGGCGTCCATCCCTTTCATCTCCCGCTTGGCATCCTGCTGGACGAAAAAGACGGAGTGGTCTCCCCTACGAGTCCCTGCATACGCTGCGCGGCCTTCGACGGGTTTCCCTGTCCGACCAACGGCAAGGCCGACGCCCAGGTGATGTGCGTCGACCCCGCCCTGGCGGCCTATCCGGATCATCTGACGCTTCTCACCGGCGCTTATGTGTCGCGGCTCGAGACCGATGCCTCCGGGCGCACGATCACGAAGGTGCAGGTCACCCGCGAAGGGCGGCGCGAGGACTATAGCGCCGATATCGTCGTCGTCGCCTGCGGCGCGCTGTCGAGCGCCCTATTGTTCCTGCGCTCGGCGAATGCCCGTCACCCAAAGGGTCTGGCCAATGGTTCGGGACAAGTGGGACGCAACTACCTGCGCCACAATCAGTCGGTGCTCATGGCCCTCTTGCGCCACCCCAACCCTACCGTCTTTCAAAAGACGCTTGCCGTGAGCGACTTTTATTTGCGCGGTCCCGATCAAGACTACCCGCTTGGCCTCATCCAGCTGCTTGCCAAGACCCACTCAGCTCAGGTCCAAGGCGAGGTCCTTCCGGACTGGCTCGATTGGCTGCCGTCGGCGCCCTTTCAGGCGCTTGCCGACCGCAGCTTGAGCTTCTGGCTGTCGAGCGAAGACCTGCCACGCCCGGAAAATCGCATATTCTATGACGGCGAGCGCACGGTATTGGATCTTACCCAAAACAATATGGAGGCCCATCACGGCCTGCGCCGGCAGCTAAAGCGGCTCCTCGGGTCCATCGATGTCCATCCGCGGCTTATGGAGCGCAGCCTCTATCTTACAAAAGACATCCCGACGGCCGGCACCGCGCACCAAGCGGGAACCTTGCGCTTCGGGACCGACCCCGCGACCTCGGTCCTCGACGTCGACTGCAAAACCCACGAGATCGACAACCTGTATGTCGCCGACGCGAGCTTTTTTCCGTCCATAGGCGCCGTCAATCCGACGCTTACGATAATCGCCAACGCCCTGCGCGTGGCCGATTGCATCCTTGCGCGGCTGGGCTAACCACATGCCTTGCGCGCAAGCCGCACGATGTGTCAGGAGGCGCCCATGACCGCAGTCGCGATGGTGGCACGCCTGTGCCTTGTGATCTTGTTTCCGTTCAGCGGGCTAGACAAGATCGTCCATTGGGACCAAGCCATAAAGCAGGCCGAATCGTCGCCCTTAGGGGGCGCGCGTTACATGATGATCGGCGGCATCATTATCGAGTTTGCGACACCGGTCTGTATCGTCCTTTTGTGGCATGCGGTGATCGCAGCACTGGTTCTTGCTGTCTTTTGCGTGGCTACGGCCGTGCTTTTTCATCCCTTCTGGAAATTCCCTGGTTTCTGGTCTGGCGGAAATACCGAAGGCGCGGCGCATTTTTGGGATTTCTTGAAAAACTTTGGCCTTGTCGGCGGTCTTTTGCTCATCGTGGTGGCCGCACCGGTTTTGCCCGCATCCAGACATGTGGCGCACCACGCAGTGCCCGCCCCACACACCCCGGCGCGGACTGCGCCTAAAACAGACACGCGCCGCGGCCCTTGAATGGAGGTCACCATGGCATCTTCAGCCGATGACAAAAACATGACCGATACGAAGCCCGCGGGCGCCATTGATACGCCGCGCGTCGGCTACTGGCATATCTGGAGCGATGAGCAAGGCGTAAGCCATCAGGACCGGTGCACGCTGGATCGCTTCTTTCTCAAGGGCATCGGCGAGGCTGCCGCGCAATGGAACAACCCCCAGCCCGAGGATCGCGCCACGGTCGTTTTCACAATCCAGCCAGTCGGCTGGATCGGCGAATGGCATGAAAACCCGGCCCCGCAATGGATCGTTCCACTCGCCGGCCGCTGGTGGGTCGAATCCATGGACGGAACGCGCGTCGAGATGGGGCCAGGCGATTTGTCCCTGGGCGAGGATCAGCATTGCGTGGCCGACGCCAAGGGGCGCAAGGGCCATCGGTCCGGGACCATCGGGTCCATGCCCGCGGTCCTCATGACCGTGCGTCTGGCCGGGTCGGCGCCGCACCACCCCTGCCATAGACGGTAGCGGTATGGACCTATACGAGATCATCGATCCTTCGTTTCGATCCTTCATTCTTCCCAACGCCACACTCGACACCTTGGGTACGGGCTTTCGGTGGCTTGAAGGGCCGGTGTGGTTTGCCGATCACAACTGTCTTGTTTTTAGCGACATACCCAATGATCGCGTCCTGCGCTGGTCAGAGACGGGCGGGGTCAGCGTGCTGCGGTCGCCGTGCGGATTCGAAAACGGCCATGCCCGCGATCGCGAAGGGCGCCTCATCAGCT
>JAJYPQ010000205.1 GCA_021795255.1 Pseudomonadota bacterium | reverse complement strand
ACTGAGGGTTGCCTCTCTTTGTTGCAAGAAACGTTCTTGATAACGATCAAATAGCGCCATGATCCACCCCTTGCCGTATTGTTACCGCCTTTATCCCATCCTGACTTCCCTAGCGTCAGCTGGCAATCTGGCTCGACCCTCCTTCTCGTGCCTCAACCATCGAACATGAACCCCAAGCAAAGTCCTGTCGCCGTGACCGGCCTTCGCTCTCTTTGATGCAATCCCTCGCCAATCGTTCCAAACCTCATCTTCCAAGAGCCCGTTCAACGACGCGAGATTCCCATCCGATGACAGCAATTTCCGTGCCCTCCATTGAAAGGACCGACGACTTGTCGCTTGCCCCGTCTTAGATCATAGTCCGTCCGCAAGGGTTTTGAATCCGACGATGAGTGCGCTTAAGCGGAGCGGGCGGTAATCGGGTGGGGTGCGCCATAGCAAGCGATAGCCGGCAGGAAGCCGCCGCGTGGTGGCCTATACTCGGCCCCCTTTACTTCTCCTATAGCGCCGCGCCGAAAGGCCAATAGCGGCGAGTCCGCCCAAGCAAGGCCCATGCGGAGGAACGCGAGATAGATGCCGCTTTACGGTGAATTGCACACCTCGGCAAGAGCGGCCACAGAAGCCGCGGACCCGCCCGAAAGGCGGGCATAACCTCCGTTACCAGGAGAATGGCGCCCGCGCCACGCGGGGCGCGGCTGGAACAAGGTCAAGAACTCGCCGAAAAGGGCTGATGTCTTTGCGGTCCGTAGGCCATCCGCCTAGCCCTTGGACCCGTTTTTGTTTCGCACATGCTCATGGGTTGTCAGATGCGGCATGCAGTACTCATGGTATCCCGCGCACTGCGAACAATAACGAAAGTCCATTTGCGAATCGTCCTTTTCGGTCATCCCGCACACCGTGCATTTATGGACCGTGGTGCCCTGTGTCGACAGGCTCTGCGCCTTGAAAGCGCGTCTCCTCGGATAAGAAAGCGCCCGACTCTTCCATCGAACCCCAAGGTCTTTACCAAAAAAAAGAAAATAGTTGAGGATCGAGACCAGCGCCATCACCTTGCTTGGCACAGGCTCGATAAGCACGGTAAAGGCAATCGCGCCCCAACTTAGCCATGCCAGATACTTAATCTTCACAGGAAGGATAAAGAACAGCAGGATGGTAAAATCGGGCTCAATGGTGGCAAAGGCCAAGAAGAGCGATAGGTTCAAGAAAAAGGCGTTGGCGCTCTCACCCGCAAGGAAGGCTGCGAGCGCCGTTGCCCCCATCCCGGCAAAATAGTAGATATTGAACCGGAAGCTGCCCCACTCGTGTTCCAACCGGGTTCCCAACAAATAATAAAAATAGAGGATAAACACAACCCAAATGGACGTGCCCGGCGGAATGAAAACGAACGTGACAAGCCGCCAGAGCTCGCCTTGGAGAATCAACGCCGGAATAAACCGAAACTGCTCTATAAGGCGGCTTCCCTGGGGCGCGTGCGATAAAAGAAAAACGAGACCTTCGAGGCCTACGATATAACCCATGAGATTGGGGATGGCATAACGCCCGAATCGTCTTTCACACTTATTCATGAACTTCACAACGCTACCTCAATGCTCGAGACGCAACCGCCTCAAAAAACATATCGCCCAGAAGCTCGCGGCATTCAAGCCACAAGAGCGTGGCCGGTCCCGACCAGCTCGAGCACCGTGACCGTCGTTAAGAAGGTCCGGGAGACGGGCCGACATTCTTGTGGCATCTGACCGATGCGGCCCCGCCGACTCTCTCAGCGGCCCGCTATGGCGTTAGCCCACTATCGAACCCTTCCCTACCCCCAGGGACAGGCTGCCAAGAAAATAGGCGCGGATCAAGTTCCCCTCATGACTGGAGACGCCCTGCCCAGACGCAAGCCCCAAGATACCTGCAATTCGGCCCTGGCAAAGGTCGCGATCTGCGTTTTGACCCCCAATAAGATCTAAAGCCGCCGCCCTCAGGAACCGCCGCGCTTTCCTTAAACCTAGACGGCGCACGTCCTATGTTCTATAACTCCCATAAGACCACCACGCCAAAAGAGCATGGGATCCAACAAAAACAAAAAGCGAGGATGGGATAGAGGGCGATCCGTCTTCGTCATCGTCGGCATTATGGTTCTGCTGGCCATAGGATTCTACTCGGTCCGTCGGCTCCTTGTGTCCCCGCTTAAGCCGACTGCTGCCCGTCCCGAATTGAGCGCACTCAATCGCGCTGCCACGAGTCTCGTTGGACCGCGCGACCACTACGACGCCCTGGGTCGCGCGGCTCTTATGGTGCGTGATTTGATCAATAAAGGCCACTTTAAACAGGCCACGCAGATCGTAGGAGGCGTACTGGTAGCTAGCCACAGAGATGGCTGGGACTTTTCGCCGTTTTCCCAATTCATTGCCGATGTCCCAGAGCCTGGCAACACCTTCTTCCGGCAACGCCTGACGAACTGGATTGCGCAAGACCCACGCTCTGCAACCCCTTACCTCTTACGTTGCCTCTACGACTACGATACGGCCTGGGCCACTCGTGGTGGCGGATTCGTTAACCACATTCTGCCCCACAATAGAGCACGCTTTGTGAAAGAAATCGGCCAGGCGGCAATCGATAGCGCCGCCGCGATCGATAGAGCCCCTCAAAACCCCTATCCGCGCTATCTCGCTCTCAAAATCCTAAAGGCCCAAGGAAATGCCCAGGGCATGCGCACTGCCTTCTACCGATCAATACGACGCTTCCCAACGTATTACCCCTTATACGCGGCCCGGCTAGGCGCTCTTGAGCCTAAGTGGGGCGGTTCGCTCGCGGCCATGCGTGCCTTCGTTGCGCGCTATGCAGGCCACGCCGCTCCGACTTCGCCCTTAAGAATGCTGTATCTCCAGCTCTATGCCGAATTCCTCGGCACAGCGACTATGGCCTGTCCGACGGATCCTAAAATGCATAAGCTCTGTACGGCTTATGTACTGAGCCGGCTCATCACGCCCACGCTCCAAAGGCGAGCGCGTGCCCTACTCACAGTAAATGGACAAGCCGCTCCGCTCACCTTTGTCCTTACGGCCGGTCATATTTTAGATGACATGATATACCAAGACCCTACGGGTGCCTCTGTTGGACCCCTTCTCCAGACCTTTGCAAGCGCTCTCGGTGCCGACGATGCCCTTGTCACGGGCCATGACCGTCACCACAACTTCATGATCGACAAACTCGCCGCTATGGTGTGGTACAACCAGAACCAATTTCATAACGCGAAGCTCCTTTTAAGGCGCGCTATAGCGGATCTTAGTCACACCCAGTTTCCGAATAGAGCTGCGAGGGCGCAAGTTCGTGGAGGCCTCTACGGTGATCTCGCCTACGTCTATAGTTATACGCACCACTATCGACATGTCATAATATACCAACGGGCGGCCGATCTTTTAACCGGCAGGGATAGTAGTAACATCGAGTGCGCAACCCTTTTTAAGCTGAGATATTACAAAGCGGATATAAAAGCCTGCACAAGACAGATTCATAACGCGGATAACGGGCAGGCGTTCTATTGGCGTGCCAGGTCCTATCAGATAACTGGCCAAATTTTAAAGGCTCTACGCGATTATCGTCACGTCGCCGACTCCCAAAGCGCGTTTCGGGCATCGTCTGCAATCAATATATCGGCCATTTACGGCAGTGAGAATCACTTGCACAGGATGCTACAGGCCTTAAATCGTTATAACTATCTCTACAAGCCGGGCTTCACACACAAGGAGGCCATCGCTATGGCTTACAACAATCGTTGCTACGCGGAGATGAACCTAGGGCTACTGCATCGTGCCCTAGCGGACTGCACCGCCTCCTTGCACTTCGGGAACCTACCCGATGCCTATGCTAAGCAACAAGAAATCATGCACGACCTAAAAACGCGACAGGCAGCGGCCAAACGCCTCCGAAGCGCTTGAATCTGGCCCGGTAACGACCACGTCACGAGGCCGGCCATCTACGTCCCACAGCGCTGCGAGTGCCAGCGCACGCTTACGTCTTCGATAAACCTTATAGTAGACGTACGCTCGGTATCGTCTTAGACGGGACCGCGTGATTGGTAAGGCGATTGCTCGCTTGCGGTCACTTCGGCGGCTCTGAGCCCAGGGGTGCCCCTGGAAGACAGAAGATTATCTATATAGTTTTTGTTTGTTGGCGTAGGGTGGCTCCAAAAGTCATAAAAATTGAACCAGTTTCCAGGTTCAATAAGGCAGTGTCGTTCGAGGGTCGACACATATTTTTTACCAAGATCATCGATCCATTGTTGGCGACTAATCGCTTCGGATGCGGAAGCGCTTAGGCGCTCAAACGCCACATCATAGTACGCGCTACCATCAACGTCCGTTCGGTATAGCCCACTAAAAAAGAATACTGGTGCACGTAACGCTGCGGCGAGCCGCAACGGCGATTGGGGGAAAAGGGTCTTACGACCGAGAAAATGGCCGTGATAAGTAGCTTCGTTGCGCCAGATGCGATCGCCCATGATGCCCACCAATCCACCATCGGCTAATGTGTCACGAAGCTGCAACAAGGAGTCTATGCCACCGATTGGAATCGTGGTAGTGCGAACATCTGGATTTAAATACGCTAATGTTCTGTTTATTTTTTGTGACTGCTGTTCAGAAATAATTGCCTTTATTTTTAGCCCTGGCTGCTCAATGCCGGCGGCACGCACAGCCTCAAAGCTACCAAGGTGTGCGCCAAGTAAGATACAGCCACGCCCACGTTTACGTTCCTCTTGGATTGGTTCCCACCCGCGAATTTTAAGTGGGGGTGCATCCGGATGAAATCCAAATAGATAGACCCGATCAAGTACTGTGTGTGCGAAGCGCAAATAATGCTGAAAAATTAAAGCATTTCCAGACGGCAAACCAAGTAGAGAGTAATACTTCCGTAAACCACGCCGCCCGGCAGCGGCGCGAATGAAGTAGTACAAGGTAATGGGCGGAAGTAGCCAGGATGTGTATTGTCGCCCTAGGCATAACGCTAAAGTACGCATCAGCTTGAGAAGACTCGTTGAGCCACGCTCCTTCTCGTTAAACCAAAACTTAGCCATTATCCACCCTCCCCTATAGAGATCGTCTTATGGAAGGTTTGGTAAGCTGTGCGCAAACAGGAAATGACGCTGGTGGGACTCGGGTTGTACGACAGCCACCCGATAGCGCTCGCCTTACAGCCGCCAACAGACAGAGCCGCAAACGTACGCTTAACTTCGCTGTGTTCATATCCGCCCATAGGCGCATAGAAACCAGCCCACCACCAGGGTGTTTAGGCAGCAAGGGCTTCCATAAGTTAGTAGGCCTTGGGCGTTGCACAGATAAAGGTACGGTGTGGAGCCATCCGCCTCACCCTAGGGGAATACTGGGTGGTTATCGTGCCGGAGGGTGTGAAGGCCGCACAGATCGTGGCCCAAACCGGAGGGTATCGGTGGTGACCGGGGTCGTCTGTATGTCGTAGACGGTGATGGCCACCCATTCATCGAGACCGTTATAGGTGAAGGTAGTGATGACTAGTATAAAGAGGTTCAGTGGTATAAAAAGATAATGTGATCGCGTGGTCCGTAGGCCCCCCCACACCGAGTCTTGTCTGCGCTTTGCGCGGGCCCTGTGCTCCGACACCCATGAGACCTTGAGGACAACTGCTACCTCAATATGGGTCTGCATGAGCAACAGCGCCGCTAACGGCTACGGGCGGCAGCCTGATAAAACTATCCTTCATACCAAAAATGAGTTCGCACATGACACACAACGCGTGAATATTCACTATAGGCATGTCTGTCGCTCAAATCGCAGTAAAAGGCGTGTCCATTCCTAGCACTTGCGCCGCCTTGTTGAGACGTGAGTCGAAACACGCGAAGGTTAATGGCAGTCCGGAAACCTGCTTAGCTTCATAGGCCGCCGCGAGTTGAACGCTGTCATATCCGCGTAAAGCGAATGTGTCAGCGAAATCTCCCGCCCGCGCGACGACGGCTTGGGTCACATCAACAATCAGATAATGAGGCCAGTCCACAGCCAGCGCCTGCTTGGCCTGTCCGATCGAGCGCGTATCCGCGGGAACCTCCCGTGCTCGCCGTGAGAGGGCGGCGTGCGCTTCGGCCCAAGCGATGCGACATGCCGCAACCGCCTCCGAGTTAACCACAAGCGCCTTGACGGCGTCGCTTTCCCCCTCCAATAGATAGAGTTTTACCAACGCCGAAGTATCGCAGAACATAATCATTCACGCCCTTCCAGGGCCATTTCCGACACACTACGCCCGATAGGAGACAACTGGATTGCAGCACCCGTTGGCTTGCCTCCCATCCATTGGGCTGATCCACTGGCAAGAAGACGCTCCACACCTGCGCTTTCGGTAGCGGGCACGCCCACGATGCGAGCCACGACCTTGCGATGGGAGGTGATGTCGAGCGGCTGGCCCTTCTGCGCCTGTACCAGATAACGGGACAAGTGCGCCTTAAATTCGCGGATAGATACTTGCATATGTGACCTCAATTAACTGCTCACGTAGGCCAATTGTGTGCACAAATGCCAGGGGCGTCAAGAGGTGCCCCATTGGGAAGAAATGGCGAGATACATTTCCTTGGCGATGTCGGTGCAGCTCTGTTTCTGATACATCGCAGCGGCTACCGTATTCGAGGTAAACATATGCCACACTCAAGCTGCACGTACCATGCGCCACCGATACGGGACTCGCTACTGGCACGGCGGGCCCGCTTACCGAGAGAACTGCCCCCGATCCCTGTTAACGATCATGTAGATCCGCGTAATTTTGGTACGAAGACGCAGAATCTCGATCAACGTGCGGTATAGCCCTGCTCTGCGAAGACCTAGCGCAGTCGCTCCTAGGGCTTGTCTGTCGAGAGTTGCCGCTGGATCGATGCTAAAGTGCGGTGCCGAATCCATCCGCTGGCAAACCGAATTGCATGCCTTTTAGGCGTAATCAGGGGTT
>JAJYPQ010000204.1 GCA_021795255.1 Pseudomonadota bacterium | reverse complement strand
GGCGGGTATTGGCGGGTGGACCAAGTGGACCAAATTTGGACCAAACGGCCTTGGCCCCTTCCTTATGCGAACCCCTGCCGTTTAGGTGTGAGGTTCATGACCTGCTGACGAAATCATGCCAGGATGGTTCGATCACGCGGCCGAGTAGAGTGCTGCTTCACGGCCCCCGGTCGTCGGGTGCCAGAATTGCGGGAATATCGCGGGCACCAGGGAGGATACGGATGATCGTGATGTCCTCCCGTGTTGCCCCAAAGAAGATCACGTACTGGCCATAAGCGCAGAAGCGGATGTCATCCCCCAGTTCTGGCTGCAGACGGTAGCCTTGCGGGCTGGCCACGCTCCGTTGGCATTGAACGTGCAATTCCCGGATGAAGCTGACTGCTCGCGCGGGATTGTCGGTGGCGATGTCATCGCCGATGGCCTCCAAATCCTGTTCGGCGAGCGGGGTAAAGGTCAAAAGAAAACCCATGCCGCTAGTTGACAGGTCAAAACATATCAGTTCAGACGTGCCCTAATCGGTACTTGACCTGAGCGGCACCAAAACCCGGCCGTTTGGGCCTATGTCGCGGCCTCAGGGGGAAGCTGTCTTTAACCCTCCCAAGGATTGATAACGGTCAGGCCAGCGGCCTGGAAGGGGCTTGCGTCGCGTGTGGCAACGCTAAACCCATTAGCGATGGCGACCGCTGCAATGTAAGCATCGGCCGTCTCAATGCCGCTGCCAGCCTTGCGAACCTTCGCCAGCAGCTCGGCGTAGGCATTCGTGCAAGCCAGGTCAAACGGCGGGACGCGCCCGACGAACATGGGCAGCACGCTTTTTTCCAGGCTCTCATGCAGCGCCGTACGGCGCTTGCCAGTCGGCAGCAGCGCCACGCCGGCGCGCAGCTCGGCCACGGTGATGGCGGACAAGTAGAGCGTCTCCAGGGGTTGCGCGTCGATCCATTCGATGACGCGGGCCTCGGGCCCATGGCGAAGCGGCTCCGTAACCACATTCGTATCGAGCAGGATCATTCAAAGCTCGCCGCACGGGCCGAGGTTCTGTCGCGCGCGCTCTCGAAGATGGCGAACTCCTCGTCGGTCAGCTTCACCTTGCGGCCGATCTCGGCCAGCAGCGAACCTAGCTTGATCCGACCCTGCGGCTTCACTGCGGATTCCAGGATGTCGCGCATTTCGGCCTCGATGCTGCGGCCGTGTTGAGCGGCCCGCACGCGGATGGCGCGATGCACCTCATCGGGTACATTTCGGACGGTAACTGATGGCATCTTTCAAAACCTATTTCTGATGTAGCTGCTTGCTGTTTAGCATATTGCAATCATTACCACGATCATCGACCACGCCCCTTACCTTTCTCCCGGAAGTAAAAGCTCGCTCGATGTGGCCGGTTCGCCGAAGAGTTGCCAGTCCGCCCTGGGCCTTGTGGGCACCCTATTGGCTGAACACAACGAGGTATAGGCTGAGCGGCACTATCTCGATAGGGATGAATTCCAGGAGTGGTGGGCCGGGCGACAACCCACGCACGCCGGCGGCAATATCGTGGTGCTGAGCTAGAGAAGGGACGTCACTACCGGATCGAATTTACAGCAGAGATTGGACCTGACCTTTAGGACAGCGAGATACAGAAATCCTCAGGTGGTGATGTGTGTGAGAGCGGTGACGTAAGACCCATCGAGACATTGTGTGGTAAAGCGATCTGTTTAAAATTGCCGCAAAGAAGATCACGTAGTCGCCATGGCCACGATGGCATAAAAATGATGAGACGCCATTGCGCACATTCCATCAGGGACAGAGGCTGTAAGCCTCAGCTAAAGTCCGGATGTGGCCCTGCCTGCAAAGCGATGGCTGCATACCGTACCTTCTTCATATCATGGCATGAAGGCGTGGCAAACTGCGGGCGACCATGTACGGGGCAAGGTCAGGGGGCAACGGGACGCGTTGGGTCGGTCTGAACCCCGCCATCAATTGCTATCCCTACGTCGGGAACGACCCCTTGAATTGGGGGGTGGCGAATAGTGGCTTGAGGCGCCGCCGTTCATCCGAGTCAGAATCACGGGCTGGATGGGTGACGCCCCGCGCACAAGCTATGGGGATAGGCTACAATGTAGCCCACGAATCAGCGTGGCTAGGCCATGGCCACAAATACGGTTGTACGGGCCCGTATCGACGAGCACATCAAAGAGGAAGCCGTTGCGGTGCTGGCGGCGATGGGGCTGGGTATCTCGGACGCCGTCCGCATCCTCTTGACCCGCGTGGCGCAGGAAAAGGCTCTGCCGTTTGAGCCGCTCGTGCCTAACAAGAGGACGGTCGCCGCGATGCGTGAGGCGCGTGCCGGCAAGCTGAAGACGGTCACAATGGATGCTCTCCGGGACGCCGACCATTCAGGGGACAACGCGGACGGTTGAGCAGGGTGCGGGGTTTCCGCCGCCAAAGCGAATCTGAAGGAGAGCGTATCATGCAAACTGTTAAGCAAATTATCCACGGTGTCGTCGAGCACTTGCCGGAGCAGGCTACCTTCGATGACGTCATGTACGCCATTTATGTCCGCCAGAAGCTGGAGCGCTCGCTACAAGCAGCGGGAGAAGGCAAAGTGATATCGCAGGCGGAAATGGAGAAGCAATACCTGAACGATGCGCGTTGAGTGGTCCGGCATCGCGAGCGAAGACCTTGATGACCTCGTACGTTACATCAGCCGGGACTCAGTGTTTTATGGTCGACGTTTCGGTCAGAGGATCGTTCTTGCTACCCGACGGCTGAGGAAGTCTCCGGAAAGCGGGAGAATGATTCCTGAAGCCGATGATAGAGCGCTCCGGGAAATTATCATACAAGGCTATCGAGTAATGTATCGACTGGAATCCGAGCGTGTATTGATTCTTGCGGTCATACACGGCAGCCGTGACGTCGCGGGGCAAGGGGAAAAGCCTTCGGAAGACAAGTGACCAGCGCGTTGAGTAGTATCACCTCACGGGCTGACGTATGATCGTTTTCCACTTGGATGGCTCAGCGCGACGGATGTCGCTCAGATAAATTTCGTGGTGCTTCCTGTGAGCGCCGATCGTGCACCGATGAAATCATGAACCTGCTGGATCGTCGGGCGCTCCTCGGAAAAGGGGCCGACATGGGGAACTTGAGCGCATAGACCTTTGGTGAAGGTTTCGAGCCTAAGCGCATCCACAGCGGGAAGTGCTTGCTTTCGTCTTTTGGGTCGCCCTCGCCATCAATCATGAGAAATTGGAAGGCAGGCACATCAACTTTCAGCACCTCTTTCGCCGATGGCCGGTAGAGGCGTTTTAGCTCTTTCTTAAGATCAACCCTTTTCATGCCCTCCTCCTGATCATGACTAGTATAGCTGTACCAAATTGCAGATGGGATTGATGGCGCCCGCCATCTCGTAGCGTTCTTGATTTCATAGCCGCGCCATTGATTGAACTCGATCCGCATGATTATCGGCTGGCCAAGAGCTCGTTGTCTCTGTTATGGTCCGAATAAGGCTCCATATCCGGAGCGTCGGATATATATTGATTCCGGCCCTTGGTGGCCGCTCCTCCCGCGCACCGTATAGCCATAGGCGTCTTATGCATCCTTCGATCGGTCTCCAAAGAAGTGGCCCTGTCGGATCGCAGTTACTTTTGGGCTTCGGAGGCATTGTCTACTTCGTCACCGTTCGCCCTACGCGTCAATCGGCGTGAAACCCTGCATGGCGCATCGCCCACGCAGGTGAGCTGCGAAAAAATTCCGCCCTCGTCGACCAGGCCGTAGTAGTCGTCGCCATGGACGATGGCGATGAACCGGAATCGATTGCTGTCCTTATCGCGAAACCGCTGGGGAAGAGCGGTTCAACCTTCATGACCAGCCGACGCCAGTTGCCGTGGCAGATGCAGCCGTACCCGCGTTATCGCGAACTCATAGCGCACGCCGTGGGTGAACCTGACCTGGTGGGGCGGTTGCACGTCCGCGTGCCACTGCGGCGCGCGGGAGGAGAGGCTAAGTGAACAAACAGGCCGTATCCAAAAAAAAGAACAGAAGATCACTGATAGTCACTGGTAAGGATGCCAGTGGGAGAGTGGCATACCGAAAGGGAGAGGCCCAACTTAACCCACTATAGCGGGGAGGGTAGATGTCTAGTGTTGGTTAGGATGTCCCGTTGTGCGCGATTTCAGGGCTTCGGCTACGACACTCAATGGCAAGATGAGCCTTAGGGGATCGTCCAGGAGAGGGAGAGCCCCGAAGCGTTCATACCAACGCGC
This sequence comes from Pseudomonadota bacterium, assembly GCA_021795255.1. The sequence continues at coordinate 2,710 of JAJYPQ010000204.1, read as the reverse complement.
CGCCGCCTCGTCTTTGGCGTCAATCGCGAGCGCCACACCACCGACTTCCGTAGCCACCGCAAGCGCCCGTTCGCCAGCCGCCAGCAGCAATTCGCCACCGAGTCCCTGACGTTGCAGGGCGCGATCCACGGCCAGACGGCCCAGCCGGAATATGGGCACGTCATAGCGTCCCAGTTGGCGGGTGAGTTCGGCCGGAACGTGGGCAAACGCGATAGAACCAGGACTGATTGTGTAGTAGCCCAGAATGCGGTTTGGTGGCTCGGGTGGTACCGCTACAAAGGTCTTGGCCGCACCGCACGTATGGTTCTGGCGGGCGTAGCGGTCGAGATAGGTGTTGAGTTCCGAGTGACCGCAATCGAAGCCTTTGCGGTCGTGTCGGCGCTCAATAGCCTCTTCGCGCCAATTCACGTCCCAATCAGCTTCGAGCGGCGCGACGCCGAGCAGCGGCCCGAAGGGCCGGGGTCGGCTTGGGCGGATGTTCCAGCAGCTCAAGCACGCGCCGACTGTCGCGCTCGCTTAGCGCGATACGTTCGGCCCGGTCAAGCACATCGCGGGCGGCGGGCAAGACGGCGCGCATGATAAAGCTCGTCACGTCCAGCCGCTCATAAGCGGCCGCCGCCGCGAGAATTCGTTTCTCTTCCTTGGTGGTCCGCAACTCAACCCGGTCTTCCCGAGCCGCAGTGATTGTTGTCATCAGAGGCCTCCAGGGTCTTTCTGTATGTACGTATGGTACCCGTACATGAAAGACGGCGTCAATAGACTCGGATGGACTGACACCGAGACGCCGAGACGGTCGTGGCCGTTGGCCGATAGCGTGCAGGGTGGGAGCGCGAGTCGAAAGTCTCGGAGCCACCGACATAGCGAATGGCCGCTGTTTGGCCCCCGTAGTCGTCCAGGAGTCCTTGCTGCCACTCCGTATTATTTGGCGATGACGCACGAGATGCGTGAGAGGGGGCAATGGGGCATGAGGCGGTCGTTATCGGTGGATGGAACTACCAGAACGCATTTTTTCTGTATTTTGCGGCAGCGGCCACCCCGCTAGGCGGGTGGATCTATTTTAGCGTCGAGGGCCTACATCACATGACGTCGGCCGACGTGCCGCGCCCTCTGGGGTTATGGGTGGCGTACCGTATTGTCGCCCTGTCCGTAGAGGCCGTGATCGCCGCGTGGCTCGTTCCGGTCAGGCATCACGGAAACACGTGGCCGTGGGCGATTGCAGCCGCTCTTTTCGCGCAATCAGCTTATTACACTTATACAAGGCGCGGCGGCAATTTTTGGGCTGGATTTCTGAGGGTTGTGATGCTTGCGGGAATAAATGATGAGGCGTTGGCCACCAGTCGCCTGTCTGTGCGAATCGGCGCGTAAACGCATCACGCAATCAGGTTTCGGGACTCCCGATAAGGGTATTGCGCACCATCATCAGGATAAAACCGTCGAAGATGAGGTTCACCCCGACAAAGATGCCCACCAACACCAGCGACCCTTGTGGCCACGTGACAAGGAACAGCACGGCAATAATAATGTCGACGATGCCACTGAAAATGAACCAGCCGGGACCTATGCCCCCTAACGCCTTGGGGCGGGTGAAATTACGATAGGCATCTATGGCGAAATAAAGCGTGAACAGCAGCCCGATGCTGGCGATGCCCGCGGCGGGGAGCGCCACCATGATCGCACCGGTGGCCAGCAACAGCAGCGGTTTGAGCCAATCTGCCAATCCGTGGGCGTGCAGCCGATAGCTATGGCCCGCCCAGGTCAATCCGCCCATGATGAGGATGGCCGCGAGCATACCATCGGTCACCACCGACAGGATCACGGGGCTCATCACGCCTAATAGGCCGATCACGACCAAAATGATGGCAACCACGAGGGTAAATTTCCCGAGAAAATGCTGTTCGCTTTTGATGATCGTCGTAAGCTGTGGCAGGGTGGTGTTGATGGCGCCCTCCTTTTTTAAGATAGGGGTTATGGCCCCTATTGTGCACCCGGGTGAGACTCTGTGGCGGCGCTGTTCCGCACTTTATTATGTGGCAGCCCTGCGCGGCGGCCGCAGCCTCGGAACACCGCGACGACCACAAGGACCCGAGCTATCGGTCGGTCCATCGTCCGCTGCCCGGCCTGATAGCCTCGTGATGGCGTGTGCGCTCCCTACCAAGAGGTCCCTCGTGTGACGCCGATGGCGTTGGCGGACACAAGGCTTGAGGATGATTGCACCACGGTGCCCCCTAAGCGTGCGCCGCGACTGATGACGTGGCTTGGGCCTTACCTTCCCTTATGTGGAGCATCATTTTAAGGACTTGGGTAGCGAATCTGGCAAACTCGTGTCTCGCTTCGCGGACGGCGCGGAAATCTCCTGCGACTGGATCGCCTATGGCATCGGCATGCTGCCTCTGACCGCCCTGGCAGAAGCCGCGGGTCTGGTGATGGCGTCCGGCGGAGTCCGCGTGGACCACGGAATGCGCAGCAGTGACCCTCAGATCTGGATTGCCGGCGATCTCGCCACCTATCCGGATCCGGTATGGGGTACGCCCCTACGTCTGGAGCACTGGGATAATGCCGAAGCCACCGGGCATGCCGCCGGTTCGAGCATGGCTGGGAAAGAGGTGCATTTTCAGCATCAATCCATGTTCTACAGCGATATCTATGAATTCGGTTTCGAGGCCGTCGGGGAATGCCGTAGTGACATGGACTGCTATACGACCTTTCGCCA
>JAJYPQ010000203.1 GCA_021795255.1 Pseudomonadota bacterium | reverse complement strand
CGCCACCTATGATCGGGACTTGGTCGCGCAAATCCTCGGGACACGTCCAGTCGAATGTCAGATTGGTGAACGGCGTCTGGGTGCCCCACCGCGACGGGATATTGAGGTTATATATCAGTTCCTGTATGCACTGCAGGACGTCTTCGTAGGCCATCTTGTCTTTGCGGACAAAGGGCGCCAAGTAGGTATCGAAGGAACTAAAGGCCTGGGCCCCAGCCCACTCGTTTTGGAGGGTGCCCAGGAAATTGACGATTTGTCCGACCGCGCTCGAAAGATGTTTCGGGGGGCTCGCTTCGACCTTGTGCGAGACCCCGTTTAGACCTTCGTTCAGCAAGGTACGCAGCGACCAGCCAGCACAATAACCTGAGAGCATATCGAGATCGTGGATATGGAGCGCGCCGTCCCTATGGGCCTCTCCTATCTCTTGCGGATAAACGTGGTTCAACCAGTAGTTGGCGACGACCTTTCCGGAGATACTGAGAATGAGCCCGCCCAAGGAATAACCCTGGTTGGCATTGGCGTTCACCCGCCAGTCGCGCCGATCCAGGTATTCCGTGACCGTTTCTTCGACCTCGACCTGAATCTTGCCTTCTTCGCGCGTGAGTCGGCGTTTTTCCCGGTAGGCGATATAAAGGTGAACCGTGCGGCGAAAGCCGTGAGCAAGCAGCGTGTCTTCCACCGCGTCTTGTATGGTCTCGACGTCAGGATGGCCGGTCGGCAGATGGGTCGCGACCTGTTCGGTGAGGATGGCTGCCTCCGCCGCCGCGAACTCGCCGCTGGCGAGACCTGCTCGCAACAGCGCGTAATGGATCTTGCGGGGCTCAAACGAGACTATACGGCCGTCGCGCTTACGGACTTTCTCAACACCCGTCTCCGTCATATCTGCCCCACTTATTGTGATTCCTGTAAAAAACCGTACAACATGTAGGAGCAACAGGGTTTGATCCACGTCAACGGATTGGCCAGTGTCGGTCCGTACACTGGCGTCCTGGGTCTGCTAAAGGAGTGGGGGCGATGGGGGAGGGCTTTTCACAGCCGACACGGGGCGTTGTAGCCTATCGAATAGGTCAGGGCGTCTATTTGAACCTCACCAGTCGCTGCACCCTGCGTTGCCGGTTTTGCCCCAAATTCCATCGCACTTGGACTGTCGAGGAGGCCTACCTGCGGTTGCCGTTGGCACGCGAGCCGACGGCCGCGGATGTCGTTTTAGCGGCGCATCGCGAGGGGGCGTGCGCGGAATACGTCTTTTGCGGCCTAGGCGAGCCGACGATGCGCTTGGACACCCTGCTCGAGGTCGCCTCGACTCTTCGGAAAGACGGTGGCCGCCTGCGCCTTAATACCGACGGACTCGCCAATTTGATCCATGGCCGCGACACCGTTTTACAACTCGCGGGTCTCATAGACCACGTGTCCATCTCTCTGAACGCGCAAAACGAGACTCTCTACCGGCGTTTGTGTCGGCCGCGGCTTGGCGGAAGCTTCGCCGCCGTTCTGGCCTTCGCTAAGCGCTGCCGGGATTTCGTGCCCAGGGTCACTCTTACCGCGATCGAGGGCCTAGACGGGGTGGATATCGGGGCGTGCGCTACCATAGCGCGTGATATGGGAGTGGAATTTCGCGCGCGGCCATGGGGGGTCACAGGTGGTCGTGCTTTCCGAGTTCGTTGACACGTTCGGGCAACACTTGCTTTCGCAATTCGGCGAACGAGTCCACAAGGTGGCTATAGATGCTGGTTTTACCTGTCCCAATCGCGACGGTCGCAGCGGCCGGGGTGGTTGCACATTTTGCAACAACAAGTCGTTCCAACCCCAGGTTCGGATGCCGACTATTGCCGATCAGGTCCGCGCGGGCATGGCCTGCGTCGTGCGCCGTACCGGAGCGCGCAAGGTCCTGGCCTATTTCCAAACATACACGAACACCTACGCCCCGCTGGATACCCTGGTCTCTCGCTACGAAGAGGCGCTTTCGGTGCCGGGCGTCGTCGGTTTGAGCGTGGGTACGCGTCCCGATTGCTTATCCGAGCCGATCGTGGCGCAGCTCGCCTCCTATCGTGACCGCGGCTACACGGTCTGGATCGAGCTGGGTTTACAGTCAAGTTTTGATGAGACCCTTTTGCGCGTGAATAGAGGCCATGGCTTCGCCGAATATCGCGAAGCGATTGCCCTTGTGCGCCGCTATAAATTGCCGGTCTGCACGCACCTTATCATTGGCCTGCCGGGCGAGGGCCGCAATCATGCCCTAGAGACATTGACGCGGGTTCTGTCTCTCGGTGTGGCCGGCCTCAAAGTGCACCCCTTGCATGTGGTTCGCGGGAGTCGCTTGGCGCACGATTGGCGCCGGGGCCAGTTGACGCTGGTGTCTTTCGAGGACTATATCGCCATTGTAACCGACCTCATCGAGCGCACACCGCGCCATATCATTTTTCATCGACTAACCGGGACCGCCCGCGCCGCTTTGCTTCTTGCCCCCGAGTGGTGTTCCGGCAAGTGGCGAGTCTTAAACGCGATTGCCGCAGAATTCGCAAAGAGGGGAACGTCCCAAGGGGTCTTGGCGCAGGCAAAGGCCTTATGACGATACCGGAACTGGTTTGTCCCGCGGGCACGGGTGCCGCCCTTGAGGCGGCGGTCGATCACGGAGCGGATGCCGTTTATGTGGGGCTGAAGAACGAAACCAACGCTCGCAATTTCCCGGGCCTTAACCTGACCGCCGCCGAACTTGTGAGCGGGGTTCGCTATGCTCACGGACGCGGATGCAAGGTCTATCTCGCACTCAACACCTACGCAAAGCCGGGGCGATTGGCTATGTGGCAGCAGAGCGCCGATCACGCCGCGTCCGCTGGCGTAGATGCGATCATAGCGGCCGATCTCGCGGTGTTGCGCTATTGCCAGCGCCACCATCCGGAGCTGCCCCGTCATTTGTCCGTCCAGGGGTCGGCTACGAGCAACGAGGCCTTGAGATTCTATTCCGAGCAATTGGGCGTGACGCGTGCGGTCCTGCCGCGTGTTTTGGCGTTGAATCAGGTCCAAAGGCTCGCGGATAAGGCCCCAGTGGATCTCGAGGTCTTCGGGTTTGGCGGCTTATGCGTCATGGTCGAAGGGCGGTGCGCGCTATCGTCTTACGCGACCGGCGTATCCCCAAATACCGGCGGCGCCTGTTCGCCGGCCGCCGCCGTCCGATGGGAGGAGAAAGGCCGAGAACGCCGTGTACGCCTAAACGGTGTATTAATCGATGTCTTCCAAAAATCCGAAAAGGCCGGATACCCCACCCTGTGCAAGGGCCGCTTCAAGATCGGATCCGACGTGGGCTACGTCTTGGAGGAGCCAACTAGCCTCAACGTCCTGCCTATCCTGGGGGATCTGACTCGGATTCCGGTGCGCGCGATCAAGATCGAAGGACGCCAGCGCTCACCCTCTTATGTGGCGCGCGTGACGGCGATCTTTCGGGCGGCCCTAGACGCCTATTCCCGGAACCCCGAGGCCTACAGCGTGCAAGCCCAATGGACCGAGGGATTGGCGTCTCTGTCAGAGGGCCACCACCAGACGCTCGGGGCCTTCGAGAGGCCATGGCGATGAGACTCTCGCTTGCGCCCATCCCCTTTTTTTGGGAACCGAAGGGTATCCAAGACTTTTATGCCGAAATCGCCGAAAGCCCCATCGATATCGTTTATCTTGGCGAGACCGTCTGCTACAAGCGCCGCGGCCTGCGCTTATCGGATTGGCTCGTCATAGGCGACATGCTGGCAGCGCATGGAAAAGAGGTCGTTTTGTCGAGCCTTATCCTGGTCGATGGCGAGGCGGAGATGAGAGCGACGCGGCGATTATGCCTAAACGGCCGCTTCCTTATCGAGGCCAACGATATGAGTGCCGTGACCCTGGCGCGCGGAGGCGCTTTTGTGGCGGGCGCCACCCTCAATATCTACAACGAAGAGGCTTTAAAGATCCTGGCCGAGAGTGGGGCCACACGATTCGTGGCGGCCCTGGAGTTGGATGGAAGCGCGCTCGCGACCTTGCGCGCCGCGCCTGGGACGTCTATCGAGTGTGAGGTCTTGGCCTTCGGGAAACCCGCCCTCGCCTATTCGGCACGCTGCTTTAGCGCACGCCACATCGATCGCGGTAAGGACGCATGCGAGTGGATTTGCGAAGGCCAAGCGGCCGGTATCCCGGTCGCGACGCAAGAGGATGTGCCGTTTCTGACGATAAACGGGCCTCAAGTGCATTCCGCGCAGACCTTGAATTATCTCACCGAGCTCGACGCCCTCGATGCGGCGGGCGTGAATATTTTACGCATTATGCCTGAACGCAAGCATTCACTGTCTGTGATCGAGGCCTTCCGCGCGGTTCTGGATCGACGATCGACAGCAGAGGCCGCGCTCCGGATGCTGGAGTCTAAAGGCCTCGCTCGGGGCACCAACGGTTACTGGCATGGCCAAGCCGGACAGGCCGTGTGCCCGTGACCCTCGTTGGGCACTACGCTCGTACGCTCCATCCTTCGCGGTGTGCGGCCTACGGCGCCTGTGTGTGCCTGCGCCCAAGGCCGTGAGACGATCCTCGATGCGGCGCTGTACCCCGAGGCAACGATCGCATGGCACCCTGCATCAACGTGTGATCTTCCGTGATCGTCCATAGCGACACCCGAGATCGCTGATAGGCAGCAAGGCGCTGTTAGGAGGAGGTCACCGGTGACGCCATCGCCAGCGTGTCCGCGATGTCCGTGGGTGGCGGGACCAATTGGTTCACGATTTCGGTCTTTATGGCCTTGCCTTCGGGTCCGATTGTTTTCAAGTGGCGCTCCCAGCCGGCGGTCGTGAGCGCGTCTCCGGGACCCAAATCCAGACAGGTAATGTAGCGCGACTGCGCATAGGGTAATGGGTCTTTGTTGAACAAGAGACTCGCAGCATTGTGACCCGCGGTCCGGCCTTGCGGTATGGCGTGTTGGCAGGACATGACGGCATAGTGATCAGGATCGGTTTTGGCCAAGGATACATCCCCTGCCGCGAGCACGTCTGGGTGCTCTGGCAGGCGCAGGAAGGTATCCACCGCGATGCGACCTAGGCGGTCCCTCGGCCCGCTGAATGCAGCAGTCAAGGGGCTTGCCATGAAGCCGGTCGCGAGGATCACGGTCTCGGTTGATAGTCGTTGATTGTCCGCCAGAATCAGCTGATCGTTCTCGTGGCGGAGCCCCTCTTGACCCGTGTGCACGGTGATGCCTAGGTGCTGCAGGCGTTTGACGATGTGCTGGCGCGCGTCGGGGGTGTAACCCGGCGCGATCTCTGGCGCCCGCTCAATGAGATGGATAGTGAATTGTGAAATCGACGGGGCAAAGAGTCTCAGCCTTGAGGGGAGCGCTGTCACGATTTCGAGCCCGGTAAAACTTCCTCCGATCACCACGAAGGTTCGCGAGGCGGGTGTCGGGAAGTGCGTTGCGGCGAGCGTCCGCAGGTGCTGGTCCAGGGTAGTGGCGTCCTCGAAGGTGTCCACGTTGAATACGCGGCCTTGCCCGATGAAGTCCGGATAGGCCTGGCGGCTGCCGGTCGCGAGAATCAGCTGATCATAGGCAATATCGGGAAGGACCCTGGACCCATTTACGAACTGGATGCGCCGGGATGCTGGAATGACGCCCTCGATCTCGCCGATGATGAGGGTGATGCCAAGCGGTGCCAGCCAATTTCTGAGAGGTATCCGGGTCCCAGCGAGCTCGGCTTCGTAGAAGCGCGGCCGAAGCCCCAGGTATTCGTCACGGTTGATGAGGGTGATTTTCAGATTGTCGCGCACGCCCATCTCCATGGCGCGCCTCACAGCGCTCATGGCGCTCCAGAATCCAGCAAATCCGCCTCCTGCAATAACCAGGTGTTTCGTGGGCTTCTCCATCCTCTTCTCCTCGTAAAGACGTTAATAGCGATCTATATTATCCGAATTATACCGAAAAATTTCTACGACTCGGACAACGTAATCTCTCGAAACCATCGCGCCGCCTGGTCCATGTGTTGCGGGATCTTCCGGTCGATCTCTTGTGCGAGCCAGGCCAGCGTTTTCGCCGCCAGCGCCGCCTTGATCTGCGCCTCAGCCTCCATCATGACTTGGTGGATCGTGCAGGGTCCGCCTCGGGCCAGGTTGGGTTTGGGTTTTCCGCGGTATAGCGCGCTCTTTTCGCGGATATTCCAGCATTCGAACAGGCGGACCTCGCCCTCTACGGCGACTGCCACGTCCCAGAACGTGATCTGCTCCGGCGGCCGGCCCAATTCGTAGCCCCCTTTGGCGCCGAGTGCCGAGCGCACCAACCCCGCTTTTTTGAGTTTGGTGAAGACCTTGGCAAGGTAGGTCTCCGAAACGCCCTGAAAACGGGCAATGTCACCCACGGCCAGACTGTGCGTGTCTGGCGGATTGCTGAGATAGAGCAAGCAATGCAGGGCGTACTCGACGCCTTTCCCAAGAACGGCCATGCACAGATGTTAGCCGATAAATCGGATACGGTAAACCGGAATTATAGCCCCGGCACCTCGCAGATCTCTTACCGATTGTTTCTTTAGTAAGTGAAGCTGGGATTTCGCCTACCACGCCCCTTAAGCGCGTGCGCGGTCGTAGGGAGTGCCAGGTGCGACCTGCCCGCTAGCGGTCTCATCGAGCCTACGTGGACTGTGTTTACCAAGGACCAATGGCGATCCAGGCCGACCGACGAAGTCGGGCGACAGGCGTTCTCACAGCCGGTGGGTCGTGCCGCCTGTTCGCTGGTGAGAATGGCCACTCCAACCTAAGCGCTGCGTATCCTGCAACGCATTTATGGCTCGTAGGGGAGGATCGCATGCTGAAGCGAACGGCTTTTACTATACCAAAGATGCGTGGTCAGGAAAGGACAAGCTTGTCACGAATGCCCCTTATGCGGACGGGCTGAAGCCTCTCAAGAAACACTCTCTAACATATTGATGTCCTTACTGTTATGAAGCGACCGGTTCGCCAGGCACGAGCCTCATGCCCATCTTT
>JAJYPQ010000202.1 GCA_021795255.1 Pseudomonadota bacterium | reverse complement strand
CTCACCGTCGCCTCAAAAAGGGCGTGGCGGGGGCGGCGGCCCAAGGCTGCGGCCGTGTTCTGAAGGGCCTGATCCAGGGGACCTTCCTCCGGGATGAGCTGCCCGCCCGGATAAAGGGCGCGGGCCACCGCCCCCACCTCGTGTCCGGTCGCAAAAGCGGCCGTTGCGGTCTTGGTTTCCAAAGCCCTATCCGGCTCATGAACCGAGAGCCAGAGCCTACGCGGACATTGGCGATAGGCCATGAGTTTCGATTTCGACAAGCCGTAGGTCATAACATTCCCTCGCCTTCTCATAAGAACCCCACCCGATCTGCCCTAAACGCGACCCGATCGATCCGCGCCCACGCAACGTAAGCCGTCCCCCATCACGACACCGCCGCCATAAAACCCATAACGCGACTAGCCTTTCGATGGCGGATACGCCACGCCGCAGCGACGGCGTCCACGAAAGCGGCCGCCGTCTTTGTCCCTTGAAGACGCAGGCCCTTCACGACCGCCGCTACATCACCTACGGTCAACCCCTCGCAGTCGTCGATAACCTGACACTCCGAGGCCGACAAGACGGCGGGTAGGCCGTGGTCAGCGAGAACGCGGATCATCAGTGTGCGCCTCTGCACACCGCTTAAAGGCTTAAAGGTCAGTGTACGATCAAAACGCCGGAAGACGGCATCGTCGAGATCCTCTAAGGTATTGGTGGTGGCAAGGAAGATCCCATCGAATTCCTCCATCTGCGTCAGCATCTCGTTGACTTGAGTGACCTCCCAGCTGCGGTGAGCATGCGCGCGGTTACGCAAAAACGAATCGCATTCATCCAACAAAAGGATGGCGCCCTGCCCACGGGCACGCGCAAACATCTGGCTTATGTGTCGTTCGGCCATACCGACATAAGGATCAAGCAGGTCCGAGGCCCGATAGCTCACAAGCGGGCGCCCGAGGGTGGCCGCGACATGCCGTGCCCAGGCGCTCTTGCCGGTTCCCGGGGGCCCGACGCAGAGCAGCCGGGCGCTACCCGCAGCCTGGATGCCGGCGACCAGGGCCGTGAGATCGCAGTCGGCCGAAAGGTATTCGTGATCGTAGCGCAGCGCCGACGCTGAGAGGCTCGGCAATCGGGCCTGCCCCAAAATCGTCAACAGGTTATTTAGGGTCCCCTCGCAAAAGGCGGCCCGGCTGTCGCGATCGGGTCTGTCGGCGATGGCCGTGGTCTTCGCGGCCTGGGCCAGCACCCCTGGCACCAAGGTCTCGTGACGGGCCATACGCGCTGCGATCGGATGATCGGCCAGCCCCAAGGGTGACAGGTATTCCGCCACCAGACGGGCGCGCACGGCAGCCGGCGGAGGCGGGATCTCGCAGGCGAGACTAAAGCGTCGCAACAACGCCGGATCGATATCCTTAATACTATTGGTAATCCAGATAGTCGGTGCGGCGGCCTGCTCGAGGAGATCCACGGAATACCCCTTGCCAGGCCCCGTCCGGGACCTCGGCCCCGGAAACTCGTACTCCTCCCGAAAATAGTCTTCGATCTCGTCGAACAAGACGATCGTGCGTCCGGTCGCAGCCCCCAGATAAGCGACCAGACGCAGCGCCCGCACCCGCCCCTCGCGCGACAGCCCGTCCCCATCTTCATCCATCACCGCGACCTCAAGAAGTCGCGCCGGAAGATCGGCGGCGAGCGCCTGGGCCAAGGTTGTCTTACCCGTGCCGGGTGGTCCATAAAGAAGAATATTGACGCCTTTGTGGCCGCGGCTTGCCTGATCCAAAAGCGGCCGCATGAGGGTAATGACGCCTGTGAGATGCGCAAAATCCGCAAGGGCGCGCGGCGCGCCGGTGACGGGCTTTACATAACGGGCCAATAACGCGGCCGCGCAAAGATCGGGTTCATGAAGTCGCGACAGCAGGTTCGGCACGGTCTCTAGCCAATCATCGAGGTCCTGCCCCACCTCCGCGCTCTCCACACCGACAAGCCCTGTCGTCATGAGCACCGAGGTCCGCGTGAGCACCGCCGCCACGGCCTCCGGCGTGGCCTTCAGGCAAATCGCGATCCAATGGATCACATCGCCGCGGCTTCGAACCCGCCCGAAATAGGCGACCGCCATCTGAAAAGTTCCCCGGTGCTTGGCCATCGCCGCAAACACCAAAAGTGCCTGTTCGAGCTCACTCAAACCCAAATCGGCGGCCAGGGTGCGTACCGCCGGAATCTGTGGCCATGCGGCCTTTTCGGCACGGCGCAACGCAGCCTTCAAAGCCCGGCGCCACGCGCCCCGCGAAGGCCGGCCATCCCCCGCATCTATGCCGAGCAAGGCTTGCAGGGCGGCTTCCTCCGATCCCCACTCGTCGTCATCGCAGGCCCGCTCCCAGGCGCTCACTAGGCGCCGCCAGCCGTCGGCCGCAAGGAGCCCCCGCAAAAGCCACAGGCGCGCCCGTTGATCGATCGCGGCCTGGGGAGTTTGCGCATCGCGACCGAGCGCGCGGCGGATCGGAGTTTTCGTCATAAGGGCTCCGGGATCATCGGGAAAGAGGCCCCTATTATACGATCCGCCTGCGTCAGACTATGTCGCAGGCAGTGTGTTGTCTTATTGGGGCCGCCGCTTGGCTGGATGCCGGGCCGTGGCCCTAGGTCGTCTCTTTCCCGTACGCGGCGCTAAAACCGGTTTTTGGTAGGGCCTAAGCGCCCGGCTTAGCGTCTCTACCATCCAGCGGCGTAAAGCGACCGGCTTAACGACCTCGATCTCGGCGCCCTGACTCAAAAGCCAAGTACGCAGATCGAGGCTATCCGTCACGCGGGCGCGGGCAATACAAAAATCCCCATCCTCCATGATCGCTTGATCGGCGGCCAAGGGCGCTTCCTGCAGATAACGCACATTCTCGGCCGGCACCCGCAGAACGAGCGTCAGGGGGGTGGCTTTGAGTGGAATATGGAAGGCGCCGCTTGCCACGTGTGCGTCGAGATCAAAGTCCGGGGGGCGGCGCGCGGTGCGTGCCTCCATCACGGCCCGGGTCATGCGATGCAGGGCATAATGGCGCACATCGGGATAGTCCCAGGCGGTGGCAATCAGATAATACATACCTTGGGCGCGCACCAATCCCAGGGGGTGCAGTCGGTATTCCGCGGCCTCGTCTTCACCCATTCTGCGGTAGTGCGCCGTCAGCATCCGATTTTGGAACAGGGCTTCGCAGACCACCCGCACAATAGCGGACGCCACCTGCGGACCATATCCAGGACGGCGTCTTTCCAACACTCGCACCCGATCTGGCCAATGGGCCAGGGCGCCGGCCCCTTGTGCCAGCCGACTTCGGGCCTCCGTGAAAAAGGGCTGCAGGCCTTTGTGCAAACTGGCGGGCACAATGTCCCCCATGTGCATCTGAAGAAGCACCAAGGCCAAGGCCTGCGCGTCGGTAAGACGGATACCGCCATCGAGACGCGCAAGCCCTTGCCACGACACCCGATAGGGTTTGGCGGCGCGATTGACGGCGATCGCGCTGCCAAAAGCCGTCTCCAGGGTCTGGATATCGCGCTCCAGCGTGCGAACCGTAAGCCCCTTGATCGAACCAGTGGTTGCGGTGGCCTGCAGGTACTGCAAAAGATCGGGGATGGTGGTCGACTTAGGGTGGGCTGGGAGGGCCCGCAGCACGCGCCATTGCCGTTCGAGCGTTTGACCTTGCATAGCAAAACCCCGCGGACTCTTGTCCGATGCGACCGCTATTTTAGCAAAGTGGGAAATTGCCGTGCGATGAAACCACTCCAGGGCCGCCAAACGATACGTCGCACCCGGCGCAAGGCCCGCGTCAGGACATCCGCAGACACCCTTTAAGACCTGCGCTTCAAGCTAGTCGGAAAAGAGACGATCGAGCTCGTCAGGATCGGTGATGTAATGAGGATCGGCGCGCCACACTATAGACTCATCGCCGAGCGCAAAGAACGCCCGGATGGCCGCCTTCGCGCCACGCGCGAAAAGAGCCCGATCCATATAGACAATAAAGCGCCCGTCGCTCTGGCGATACAAGACCCGCCCGCGGGGAAAGACAAAATATGGCTGGTCGCGCGAGGCCGCGGGGACTTCGGCGGTAGAATTCTCCCAGACATCGGCGTGCGTATCGGGGCTGTCACAAAGACCCGCGATACGCTCCACTCCCTCCGACACGGCCCGCGCCCGACCCCATACTCGGCCCGCAAAAAACCAAAAGATGCCGATCCTTCCGGAAATTGTTCTCACTCTCACTCACCTCTGCCGATCCCGGTCGCCTGTATCCCTCTCGACGCGGCGGCCCACCTCAAGGCAATGATGAAGAAACGGTACACCTGTCTGTGCCCCCTGTGAATGCGCCAGCATGCCTCTTCATTTCTATTTCTTATAAAAGCCGCAACCGCGGGTCTTTTCCTCCTCAAACATCGCGATGGATGAGACACCAAAGGACGTCCCCAGAGACTACTGATCATGGCGCTGATCACGATCATACAAAACACCTGCGACATTGCGTCGCCGTTAAGAAGTCGCGAGCTTAGCCTAACCTGCCTCAACCTCTCATAGTTCGAGTTCAGATCGCTTACTGAGTGAGACCTAGTGGGTGCCCGGCGCTTTAGGAATGGACACAGCGTACCGGGGGCGATGAGCGGGGACCCGGATGCGCGGTGGGGGCAAGAGCTGGCCGACATCGCGTATCGCGCGGGTTGGATGACTTAAAGGGTTTTGCGGAAGAAGGGGGGCAGGCCTCGGTCCCTGGGGCTCACCGCAGATTCTCTATATGTGAGTGCTTACGGCGCTAAGTCCCGCCATGGGCACTGGCCTCGCTTTATTGTTTCCTTTTATAAGAAATATTTTCGGCAATCCCATTCTGTATCACAATGTTTCTCTTATACGAGAAACTATTGACAACTTATCACTGATCGACCGATAATTTCTCACATAGGAGAAATTATGGCTCGCACCATCACACCGACCTCGTTTCCGGAAAAACCGACGATCGCAACTGTCGCGGAATTCGGCGCGTTTGTCCGTAGCCTGCGCACCCAGCAGGGCCTTCGTATTGATGACGCCGCGGCCCTCTGCGGCGTCTCGGTCGCGTTGCTGTCGGCGCTGGAGAACGGTAAACCGCGTGGCGTAGGCCTGGATAAGGCATTGCGGATCGCCGACCAACTGGGGCTGGCACTGCTTGCCGTTCCGCGCACGACTCTGCGCGAGACATTGGCCCGCCTGGAGCATAGGGAATGACGAGCCATCGTCTCGCCGCCTGGATAGGCGGGCGACGGATGGGGACCCTCATCTACCATGACGACATGGGGCAATTCGCTTTTGACTATGCCCTCGAGTGGGTAACCCTTCGATCGGCGTTCCCCCTCTCCCCCGCCCTCCCTCTTGAGAGCCCCAAGACAATCATCGACGAACACCATTCCGTTAGCGTGCGCCGTTTCTTTGAGAATCTTCTGCCGGAAGGGAAGGCGCTGGATGACGTCGTGGCCGCACACCGGCTCTCCAAAACGAACCTCTACAGCCTGCTGCTCGTTCTCGGCCGGGAAAGCACGGGTGCGGTAAGTTTGCTTGCGGAAGGCGTTTCGCCCGAACAGGTCCCCGACTCTAGGCGCGAGGTGACCCCAGAGGAACTTGCCGAACGGATCCGCGACCGCACCCATGAGCCGTTTAGCATTTGGGACGGACGGGTACGGATGTCGATTGCCGGATATCAGGACAAGCTCGCGGTCTACATAAATGAGAACCGACTTTATCTGGTGGAGGGGCGACTCGCCTCAACCCATATCCTCAAACCGGAGCCGTTGCGCCCTAACCTCCCCTTTCTTGTCGCCAACGAACACTTCTGTCTACGGCTAGCCGGAGCCCTCGGTCTCCCCGCAACCGGCGTCGCTATCCTGCGGGTACCAGAACCGGTCCTTGTGGTCGAACGCTTCGACCGCCAACGGCGTGATGACGCGGTCCACCGCCTGCATGTCATCGATGCCTGCCAAACATTGGATCTGGCAACGAGCCACAAATACGAACGCAATTTCGGTAGCGGTCGAGATGTGGCGCACATCCGAGACGGGGTTGGCGTCAAGCGGCTTTTCTCTATCGCCGATCATGCCATCGCCGCGGCACCCATGCGCCTTGGCTTGCTGCGCTGGATACTGGTCCAGTACCTCATTGGCAACTCGGACGCCCACGGAAAGAATGTCTCGTTCTTCGTCGAGCCCGGTGGCCTGCGTTTGGCACCCCCCTATGATCTCGTCGCGGCTTGCGTCTACCCTAAAATCGACCATGAACTGGCTATGGCGATCGGTGACGAGTTTGATATCACTAAGGTGCATGCCTACGACTGGGCCGAATTTTTGGTGCACTGCGGCCTGGATCGCCGACTGGTCATTCGGGAAATGACCCGCATGGCTAAGCGTCTGCGCAAGGTCCTGCCCGAACTACAACGTTGGCCCGGCTACAATCAGGAGGAACGAACGATAATCGACCGGATCGCTCAATTTGCGCTTACCCAGTCTGATCGCCTTCAAGCCGACGCCAAGCTATTGCCAAAGGTTGTTCTCGACTGATGCCGTGCGCGACGACCGAGACCTCCATCCTCATGGTTCAAGCACCCCCAGCCGCCCTTAAAGCTGCTTAGTTCGCTGCTGGGCGCCATGGGCGACGGGTGCCGCCTTGTGTTGATGTTGACTGATCGGACGTTCACAACGGTTGATGCCGCCTTTTTCCTTATCCTCTCATTTTTGAGGCGCTCACATGTTTCCATAATACGCCACAACTCACAGCGGCCGTCGTCGGCTTAGAAAAAAGGAGGGTCCTCAGCAGAATCTGGGGGGCTCCGGCTCTGGTAACGCGCCAAGCTTATGATAAAGCATGATCTTTAAGGCTTTTGAGGTCCGAAACTCATTTAGGACGTCCTGATACTCGCCTTGAGTGTGTTGTTTAAGCCCTCGACGGCCCCGAGAGAAATCTCATCGCGGGCCGCGAACCAGTTCAAGAAAAGCGGCTTGTGCACACGGA